>NZ_JAMPQO010000002.1:0-290997 GCF_028482485.1 Providencia sp. PROV116
GCAGCGACAGCCGCTTTACGTGGATCAACTTCGGTATTCGCTACCGCATCAGCGACTGGCGGCGTGGCAGGTTGCTCTTGAGCGGCTTTTTTAGCTTTGGCACGCGCAATAGCCGCAGCGACAGCATCTTTACGGGGATCATCCGTTGCTGTTATATCAACAGTTTCTGTTTGTGCATTAGCCAGCTTTTCAGCTTGTTTAGCACGAGCTTGGGCTTTACGAGCTTCGCGAGCGGCGATTACTGAACTATTGTCTGGGAGTTCACCGGAAACAATCTTAATGGGTTCCGCTGTCAGCGTTTGTTTGGCTTTAACTCGTGCTAAAGCCGCATTAACGGCATCTTTATCTGCACTATCGACTTGCACAGCCGCTTTTTTATGGCGTTCTTCTCGTGCTTGTTTATCACGTTCCATACGCAACTGTTTTGCTTCAAAACGCAATTTTGCTTCAGCAGCACGGCGCTCTTCTTGAGCAATTTCACGAATTTCTGCTTTTTCTTGACGGTAATATTGTACTAACGGAATATTACTCGGGCACACATAAGCACATGCACCACACTCTATGCAGTCAAATAAATTATGTTTTTGCGCTTTTTCGTGTTCATCTCCTTTACTGAACCAGTAAAGTTGCTGAGGTAGTAGCGCAGCAGGGCAGGCTTCAACACATAACCCACAACGAATACACGCTTCTTCTAGTGCTTTAGGCCCCATTTCTTCCATGGTAGGAACCAGTAAACAGTTACAAATTTTCACGACAGGAACATTTAAGTCGGGCAGGGTAAAGCCCATTAAAGGCCCTCCCATAATCACCATTTGTTCTGGTTCAGGGTTAAAACCTGATTGCTGTAATAGATGTTTAACTGGAGTCCCTAAACGAGCCCAAAAATTACCCGGTTTGCTGATTGCTTCGCCTGTGACCGTGACTACTCGTTCGATTAATGGCTGGCCATCGATAACCGCGCGTTTGATAGCAACCACAGTACCGACGTTTTGCATTAACACGCCAATTTGTGAAGAACGCGCACCGGATGGCACTTCTTTTCCCGTTAAAATTTTTGTCAGCTGTTTAGCACCACCTGATGGGTACTTGGTTGGTATAACTCGAATGAATATTTGTTTGTCTTGCGAGGTGATTGCATCTTTAAGTGCACGAATAGCTTCGGGTTTATTGTCTTCAATACCAATTAGTACCTGGTCTGGGTTCAATAAATGCTGTAAAACACGGCAGCCTTCAATAACTTCCTGTGCATGTTCTTGCATTAATCTATCATCGGCTGTGATATAAGGTTCGCATTCAGCCGCATTAATAATTAATGTTTTAATTGCATCTTGACCACCTGCCAATTTTGATGCGGTTGGGAAACCAGCACCGCCGAGACCCGCAATACCCGCTTGTTCAATTTTCTGTAGTAATTCAGCGCGGGTTAATTGAACGTAGTTAGGCTCGGGGTATAAAGTACACCATGTATCTTGGCCATCGGATGCAATACGTACACACAACTCTTTTAAGCCAGAAGGATGCGCTGTCACCATGGGTTCAATCGCAGTGATAACCCCTGAAGTTGAAGCATGAACAGGCACAGTACGTCCAAGGCCTTTAGTTAAAGGCTGGCCTTTTAAAACGAAGTCACCGACTTGAACAATCAGCTCACCTTCAGGGCCTAAATGTTGTTGTAATGGGATAACCAGTTCATCAGGTATTGATGCAATACGCATTGGTGTTTGGCTTGATTGTAGCTTCATTTCAGGCGGATGGATCCCACCTTTGAAATCCCAAATATTATCTTTTTTCAACCAATTAAAGAGCTTAAGCATGAGTTTCACCCCTTGCTTTAGTTACAAATGGTTCATTGGGTTCAACATTGATATTTTTGACTGGGATGGTGTTTAAATCCCATTTCCAATTGGCTGTGGTGGTTTTCACGGGAACAAGCTCAATACAATCGGTAGGGCAAGGGGCTACACACAGGTCACATCCTGTGCACAAATCTTCAATAACGGTATGCATGGCGCGGGTTGCACCCACAATAGCATCAACAGGGCAGGCTTGAATGCATTTAGTACAACCGATGCAGTTTTCTTCATCGATAATAGCAACTTTACGAACTGGATTTTGCGCGGCTTCACCACCATCGATTGGTTGGGGGTCAACATTAAGCAACTCAGCGATTTTTAGCATGACTTGCTCACCACCAGGGGCGCATTTGTTGATCATTTCCCCATTATTTGCAACCGCTTCAGCGTAAGGACGGCAGCCAGGGTAACTGCATTGACCGCACTGACTCTGAGGTAATATCGCTTCAACTTGTTCAACAATAGGATCAGCCTCAACTTTGAATCGTAATGAGGCATACCCTAAAATCAGCCCAAAAATAAGGCCAAAAACGGCTAATATACCGATAGCAATCCATACAGACATCATTAGAATTTCACCAAACCACTAAAGCCCATAAACGCGAGAGACATCAAGCCAGCAGTAATTAACCCAATTGACGAGCCCTTAAAAGGAGCAGGAACATTGGCAACAGCTAAACGTTCGCGAATAGCGGCAAATAACACCATCACTAATGAAAAACCCACAGCAGCGCCAAAACCATACACGGCAGACTGCATAAAAGTATGAGACATATTAATATTTAATAAGGCAACACCAAGAACCGCGCAGTTGGTGGTAATTAAAGGCAGAAAAATACCAAGTAAACGGTAAAGCGTTGGACTCGTTTTCCTCACCACCATTTCAGTAAACTGTACAACGACAGCAATCGCTAAAATAAAACTTAGCGTTCGCAAATATATGAGGTCGAGAGGAATGAGGATGAGAGTGTCAATCAACCAAGAACTGATTGACGCTAATGTCATAACAAACGTCGTTGCTAAGCCCATTCCAATGGCGGGTTCGAGTTTTTTTGAGACGCCCATAAAAGGGCATAAGCCTAGGAATTTAACGAGAACGAAGTTGTTAACCAGTACTGTTCCAACAAAGAGTAATAGATAATCAGTCATGCTATTGCCTGAAATGAAAAAAGAACAAAAACTGACCGAAGCCAGTTAAACTATCATTATGATATCAAGCAATTTATGTGATGCTTATCGATCTTGTGTGAAAGTCATTTTTACACGTTGGGACCGTTTTAAATAAGGGACAAAGAAACCTGCACCAATTAAAGGCCACGCTAAGACTTGCAAAGCAGTTTCATCATCAATAGGTGAAAATGCGAAGGTTTTTATACCTAACAATAATAAAATCATTAACCAAATAATAAAGCGGCGAGGGAAATGTTTTGAACGAGAAAACATGAGTTGCAACACATGGATACTGAAAATAGTCATCCCAATAGTAATCACGAATGACAGATACCATGCGGCAGGAATAAAGCTTGTCCAATGGTCAACAGTCGTGACAATCTCATAAAACTTAATGCAATACATGACAGTCATACTGCAAACAGCTAAAAAGGTTAATAACAAATAGATTGCTGGAACTAATAACCAGCCAGTGATGCGGTTAGCGTCATAAACTGAAGTCATAATCAATAAAACCCATTTTGGCGAAGTCGCTGGACAATTTACAATCCTATCATAGATTTATTTGCCATTTCATTCCTTCTGATGGTACTTTTTATCTCCACCTGTGTTTATCGTTGTATGAGGTCTAAATGTCTAAACCAATTAAAGTTGCGATCGTCGGATATGGCTATGCTAGCAAAACATTTCATGCTCCCTTCCTTGGCATTTTAGAAGGGTATGATTTAACAACGATTTCTAGCAGTGACCCGAGTAAGGTTAAGGCTGATTGGCCAAATGTTCATGTTGCCGCCTCTCCGGAAGCTATTTTTGCTGATAAAGATATCGAACTCGTCGTTATTCCTACGCCTAATGATACTCATTTTCCTCTCGCACAAGCGGCATTAGCAGCGGGAAAACACGTTGTTGTTGATAAACCATTTACATTAGATGTCTCACAAGCTGAACAATTGAAACAACAAGCGGAGCAAGCTGGAAAATTACTGTCGGTTTATCATAACCGCCGTTGGGACTCCGGTTTTTTAACCGTTAAAAAAATCTTAGAAGAAGGTAAGCTTGGGGATATTAAATACTACGAATCACATTTTGACCGTTATCGCCCGTTAGTTAGGCAACGCTGGCGTGAAGCGGATATTCCCGGAGCCGGTATTTGGTATGACCTAGGTCCGCATTTATTAGACCAAGTCTTACAATATTTTGGTAGGCCGTTAGGGATCAACGTTGATCTTGCCATGATCCGTCCTAATGCACAGGCAGTGGATTACTTTCATGCCATTTTGCAATATGCTGATAAAAAAGTGGTATTACATGCTACAACATTAGCCGCTGCACCAACACCGATATATGTTATTCATGGTATGAATGGTAGCTATGTTAAATATGGTTTAGACACCCAAGAAGACAGCTTAAAGAGCGGCCAACGTCCAGAAGGGGCTGATTGGGGAATTGATACCAATATGGGTAATGTGACGCTGTCACAAGGTGATGAGCTTATAACTCAATCTTGGCCAAACCAACGCGGAAATTATGGTGGTTATTATCAAGGGATATATGATGCGATTCGCCATGGTAAACCAAATCCTGTCACCCCGAGCGAAGCGATAGATATTATGAAACTTATTGAAGCAGGTATACGTTCGGTAAAAGAAAAACGGACTATCGAAGAAATATTTTAACGTCATCAACGCTCACTATAAGGCCAGTTAACATAACTGGCTTTTATTATGGATAATCGAATGAATTTGCTAGCTAAACTGAGAATAGACCCATTTTTACTTATCATGATTGGTGTTGTCATTCTAGCCAGTCTTTTTCCTTGTGAAGGTGACATAAAAACGGGGTTTCAATATTTAACTACTGCTGCAATTGCATTGCTGTTCTTTATGCATGGAGCCAAGTTATCTCGTGAATCAATCATGGCGGGGATAGGGCACTGGCGTCTACATCTCCTGGTTTTTGCGAGTACATTTATTGTATTTCCTATTGTAGGATTAGGACTCGCGGTGATTGTACCTAAATGGATGTCACCGACGGTATATATGGGCTTTTTATACCTATGTGCTTTACCTGCAACCGTACAATCAGCAATTGCGTTCACATCAGTGGCCGGTGGGAATATTGCCGCAGCTATTTGTAGTGCATCGGCGTCGAGTATTCTTGGGGTTTTTCTTTCGCCAATCTTAGTTGGCTTATTGATGGATGCTGATGGTAGCAAAGCCATGGATACACTCAATGCGATAGGCTCCATCTTAATGCAATTAATGCTACCCTTTGTCGTGGGGCATTTATCTCGACCATTGATTGCCAATTGGATTAACCGTAATCGTAAGTTAGTGAATATGACTGACCGGTCTTCAATATTGTTAGTGGTTTACGTGGCATTTAGTGAAGCCGTTGTAGAGGGGATTTGGCAGAAAATAGATGCATTTTCACTCTTGATGATAGTGGTTGTTACATGCGTTATTTTATTTATTGTCATTGTGTTTAATACGTTAGCTGCGCGGCTGTTAGGTTTTAGCAAAGAAGATGAAATTACCATCGTTTTCTGTGGCTCGAAAAAGAGTTTAGCGAATGGCGTACCCATGGCGAATGTGTTGTTTCCTGCTGCGACAGTAGGGGTTATTTTATTGCCATTGATGATCTTTCACCAAATACAACTGATGGTCAGCGCTGTACTTGCTCAGCGTTATGCTAAGCGATTATCAACCTAAGATTGAGGGGGGGGGGATTTACCCCCTATGTTTGTCATATTGATTTATAGGTCACCTTTAGTTTAGTTACAACATACAATATAATTAATAATGTATACATTAACAATTGTGTATCTAAGCTAAGTTCAGTTGGCCAACTAGAGGAAGGGGCAGGTTGATTAACGGTGCCAGTCTATTAGTTTACAGCGTAGAACTAGCTATATGGAGTAACTTGAGTGTTAAATTTAAGAGGGCATTAAAACTAATGCCCTTAATATATCTAAATTAGCGGGTAGTGACTTTATCTAAGAGCATTTTTTTCTCACTATCCGATAAAAATGCCATACTCAGACCATTTCGTTGTGCTTGTTCTATTTCTGCTGCCGTTAAACCGGCTTGTGGGGCAGCCACTTCATATTCATGCCGTAACTCAATCCCTTGAACTGCAGGGTCATCTGTATTAATTGAAGCCAGAACACCTTGTTGTAAAAAGTTTTTTAATGGGTGTTGAGCTAAAGATGGAACTGTACTTGTTTGAATATTTGACGTTAAACAGCTTTCCATGCCAATTTGATGTTTTACTAAATACTCAATTAGAGTAGGATCTTCTATTGCTTTAACGCCATGACCAATTCGTTGTGCGCCTAATACCTTAATAGCATGCCAAATACTGTCTGCTCCAGCTGCTTCACCTGCATGAACAGTAATATTTAACCCAGTATCTCTAGCTTTAATAAAATGTGACTCAAAGAGCTCTCCAGGGAATCCGAGCTCATCTCCCGCTAAATCTAATGCGCATAAATGATCTCGATGCGCTAATAATCCTTGCAGCTCAGTTGTACAGGCTTGTTGGCCAAAAGTGCGGCTTAAAATACCAATTAGATTAATTTTAATATCAAATTGTTGGCACCCTGCACGTACACCATCAACAATGGCTTCAACGACACCTTCAACAGGCAATTGGTGTTTCATCGCCATATAATAAGGGGAAAAGCGCAGCTCTGCGTAATCAATACCTGCATTAAAGGCATCTTCAACATTTTCAAATGCCACGCGGCGACAGGCATCTAAGTTTGCTAAAACAGCGACCCCCCAATCAAGTTTTGCTAAGAAACCGACTAAGTCAGCTTCTTGTCCTATAATTTGAACATGAGGGCGTAATGCTTCAAGCTCTGAAGCAGGTAATTGAATATGGTGTTGCTTTGCTAAGGAGAGAATTGTTTCTGGACGGATGTTGCCATCAAGATGGCGGTGTAAATCGGTTAAAGGTAAATGTGTTTTAATCACGGAATGATCCTTTATCTATTTTCTATCCTCATTTTGGCTTTTATTTCGCTAAAGGCAATTGCAAATCACGAAAAATGTGAAACGCGATCACTAATTACATTGCAAATGTGATTAATGTCACATTTGTTTTGCGATGCAAATAAAAAAGCCAGCTAATATTAACTGGCTTTTGTGATTAAATTATATCAATTAGATTAGTTAGCTGGCGCTGCATCTTGAGGTGCTAATTCAGGCTCAACTTCCATTCCTGGTGCTGGTTCTGCATCTGGAGCAGGGACTGCTTCATATTCTAATGCATCTTCTGGATTAGACATCACTTTCATCTTAGTGAGGAACTCAGCTAAGGTATATTTGTCATTATTGAATGTCAGGTCATTACCTGCAAATTTGATAGTCATAGTTAAATCATTTTCGCTATCAATCATCCAAGGTGATTTTTTCTGTTTAGCTTTTTCAGCACGTTCTTCATCCGTCATAAACATTTCTTCAAACGGAGAAGAGAACATATCTGAAGTCAGCATTTGCTGAACACCTTCAAACTCAGAAGTGACCATGCCTTTCATTTCTTTTTTCGTGTTAGCATCAACTGGAACACCTTGATCTAAAATCATTGCTTGAGTCATTGATTCGATCACCATTGGTTTATTCAGTTTTAAATTGAAATCAAAAGAAGTAATGAGCTGCTTGATAGCTTCATCAACTTTGTTAGACATTGCTAACGCAGTAATTTCGTCTTGGTTCCATTTATTGAATGTGATGTTTAGGTCAATTGAGCTTTGGCCAGCTTCATTTTTCCAGTAGAAAGGGCTAACCGTGAATACCGGCTTGCTCTTCATTAGCTCTGGCAATGTCGTAGACATCATTTCCATAGCTAAACGCTCTGTTGCTTCAGTTGGGTCGCCATTAGCTAAACCTTGTGCTAAAGCTTCATTATATTGCTCAACGAATTTACCTAATGCTTTTGCATCTAATTTTTCAATAGCAACCGTCAGTTCGCCTGAACCTAAGTTTTGCTCTAATGCTTTTAAGTCAGAGATGCTATAAGAAATATTCCCTTTCACATCTTCGCCAGTAATAGAGGTGTCACTTGAAATTTTGAAATCTTTAAAAGAGAATTTGGTTTCAGGAATGTTGAAATCTGTATCCGCAATAACAAATGACTGGGTTCCGGTGTAGAAGCCATATTGTGATTTTGTCACATTAGAGACTAATTTTAAGCCTTTTAGTGTCATAGATTCAGAGTTATCTTTCTTACCGATAACTAAATTATCAGTGACTAAAGTTGCATCTACAGCAGCAAGGTCGGAAGTCGTTGATACATCAAACTTAGAACCACTGAAAGATAATGAAACATCATCTTTCTTATATTCGACAGGGATCAGCTCTAAATTGGTATCAATACTTTTACTATAGCCAATGACCGCAGAACCATGAATAAATGGTTTACCTTGTGTCGCTTCAAACAATTCTTTTGTTGTTGCGTTGTTAGCTAATTCAATTTGCGTCGCTGCTAATTTTGGTAATAAATTAAACTTAGCGACTTGTGATAATGGGAATGGACCATGATCAATATTCGTTTTAAATACGATAGAGTCGTCTGGTGATGCAGAATCAGCAGAGGTGATTACGATATCCGCTTTAGATGAAAAAACACCTTTTTCATAATTTTCTACTTTAAAATTCAAACCTGACTCAGGCACATTTACAGCAAAAAAATCGTTGGTTTTGAGGATTACTCTATCAAGTTCATCTTTTACTTTAGAACCTGTATACCATGAAGCTCCGGTCCACACTGCACCCAGAGCAACAATAACACCAACCGCGACTAATGACTTTTTCATTATAAACATCCATCCTTTCAGTACGTTATTGCCGTACTTATAAATTTATAAAAGTTTTAAATAACCGCCATTCATTGAATGAAGACGGTTAAATACAGAATATGACTCTATTTGTTAAATACTCGGGCTAGTTTACCACTGCCATTAATGGTTATGCTTTTCTCATAAGCCGGTAAAAAAACAGATTCACCTGAATTAATGCATATTTCATCATTACCTGAATGCAAAACTAACTGGCCTTCAATACAGAACAAAATTGAGGCACTATTGTTAGATAGCGCAACTTCCGAGTGGTCTATAGAATATATATTAAATGCAAAATCTTCTACTGGAATATTATATTTCCAGATATTTCCAGATTTTTCGGGAATGCTTAATAAATCCTTTGCAAACGTAGGCTTAAAGTCAATATTAGCAATCAGCTCTGGAATATCTATGTGCTTGTTTGTTAACCCGGCACGCAGCACATTATCGGAATTTGCCATCACCTCTAACCCAACACCTTCAAGATAGGCATGCGGTGTTCTTGCATATAAGAACATCGCGTCACCAGGCTCTAATTCAACGATATTAAGAAGAAGTGGGGTAAATAGCCCATTATCTTCAGGGTACAGGCTAACCATTTGTTTTATCGAGTTCCATGGTTCACCTTGTCGGCTATTTAACGCGGCTTTCAATACACCAAGCGCTAAATCTTTTTGTTCACCTGTCAGATTAAGAATTTGTGCAAATAAACGTGATAATTTTTCTTCAGTTGGGTCCTGAACAAATAGCTGAATATCCGGATGTGCTGCTGAAACAAAATCCAGCAATTGTGCAATTTCGTCGAGTGGGCGAAACGCATTCATGGCTTTAAAAGGCGTTAATGCAAAGATTAATTCAGGTTTATGGTTATCGTCTTTATAGTTGCGTATTGGGGAGTCTAATGGGATCCCGGCTGAGTTTTCTTTGGCAAACCCAACTTCAGCGTAAGTTTTATTTGGGTGTACCTGAACAGATAACGGTTGAGCTGCACATAACACCTTAAATAAATAAGGTAAACGATGATAAGTTTGTGCGACATGCTGGCCTAAATAGGTTTCAGGAGCACTTTCGATTAAGACATTAAGTGGAATGCTTTGATTTTTTTCCTCATCGAGAACTTCAGAGCTTGCTTTTGGATGAGCTCCCATCCAAAGTTCAGCCATAGGTAAGTTATCAGGGTTTGAAATCCCATATAGCTTAGTCAGGGCTGTTTTACTGCCCCAGTCATAGTTTTGGACTTTGTTTATCATTTTAAGCATAGCAAAATTCTCTTTTTCATAAAAATCAACTGATTTCCTTTTCACTACAGTACAATAAGCTCGACCAAGTCTCATAAATGAAATTCAATTTGTGGCATTATACTGCTCGGTTATTTGCTTACCTGCAAGCAGATGATTCTAAAATCAATTATTCTGTGTATGTACCTAAGGAGATAGTAATGGCAGCCACTCGCATTGAAAAAGACTCAATGGGACCAATTGAAGTACCTGCTGACCAATTGTGGGGCGCGCAAACGCAGCGTTCTTTAGAACATTTCCGTATATCTGTAGAAAAAATGCCTGTTGCGTTGATTCACGCACTCGCTATCACAAAAAAAGCCGCTGCTAGTGTCAATATGGACCTTGGATTATTAGCCAAAGAGCGCGGTGATGCAATCATTGCTGCTGCTGACGAAGTCTTAGCTGGCAAACATCCAACGGAATTTCCTCTCGCTATTTGGCAAACAGGTTCTGGTACGCAAAGTAACATGAACATGAACGAGGTTTTAGCTAACCGTGGTAGCGAAATTCTCGGAGGCCAACGTGGCAATGATCGTCTTATTCACCCTAATGATGATGTGAATAAAAGTCAAAGTTCAAATGATGTTTTCCCAACGGCAATGCACGTTGCTGCGGTTGTCGCAATCCGCGAACATCTTCTCCCAGAACTGAAAGTTTTGCATCAAACATTAGATGCAAAAGCGAAAGAATTTAAAGATATCGTAAAAATCGGTCGTACTCACTTACAAGATGCAACCCCACTGACATTAGGTCAAGAAATTTCAGGTTGGGCTGCAATGTTGGCGCATAATGAAAAACACATTGAAAACGCTGTTCCGCATGTGTGCGAATTAGCGTTAGGTGGTACAGCAGTAGGAACTGGTTTAAATACGCATCCAGAATATGCAGTGCGTGTTGCGAAAAAAATCGCAGAATTAACTGGCCAGCCATTTGTTACAGCGCCTAATAAATTTGAAGCATTGGCAACGTGCGATAGCCTTGTGCACGCACACGGTGCTTTAAAAGGTTTGGCTGCCTCTTTAATGAAAATCGCGAACGATGTTAGGTGGTTAGCATCTGGCCCACGTTGCGGCATTGGTGAAATTTCAATTCCAGAAAATGAGCCAGGCAGCTCAATCATGCCCGGTAAAGTTAACCCGACGCAGTGTGAAGCATTAACCATGTTATGCGCACAAGTTATGGGAAATGACGTTGCTGTTAATATTGGTGGTGCATCCGGTAATTTTGAGCTGAATGTATTCCGCCCAATGCTAATTGATAACTTCTTACAATCCGTTCGTTTGTTAGCGGATGGTATGCGTAGCTTTAATGAGCACTGTGCGATTGGCATTGAACCAAACCGTGAGCGTATTGAAAAATTACTTCATGAATCATTAATGCTAGTAACAGCTTTAAATACTCACATTGGGTACGATAAAGCGGCAGAAATCGCTAAAAAAGCTCACAAAGAAGGGCTGACTTTGAAAGAGTCTGCATTAAAACTCAACTATTTAACAGAAGAACAGTTCAATGATTGGGTTCGTCCAGAAGATATGGTTGGCAGCATGAAATCTTAAGCTAGCCAATTAAACTAGCGAATATATAACACCCATACTGTTTTACAGATGGGTGTTTTTTTAGCGCTCAATATACAAATTTAAACGTGGTATTAATAATTCAACTGCTTTTGCTTTAGGGCGATTACGAATAGCAATGTTATTTGCATGGTAATCGGGGAGTTCACCGACTTTAATTTCTGTCACCGTTTTTTCAAGTGCAAAAACAAATAAAGGTGTTGCACAGGCAAACTGCGTTTGTTTCTGTTGTTCTTTATCCCACACTCGAGCTATTGGCTGAACTTTGACAGGACGTTGAATTTTCAAAACCGCATTATGGGGTAGGGAATCAATTAAGCGAATTTCATTTTCCAATTGTAAAAACCAATGTTCTTTAGGTAAATGAAGAGGGGAGCGACCACTTTCTAAACTTGCTTGTAAGCGGTCTAGTACTGTTTCTTTGGTCACTTTATTGATGACTTTTTTATTCGCCCAACCAAAATTAATCGTATCGATATCAACCAATGAGGTGAGGGTGCGGTAAGTATTTAGTGTTAGCAGTCCATGTAAACTGCTACGTATAAATTCGAATCGATGTGGTTCGTTAACTTGAGTGACTATTGCTTTTATATGCATCTTTAACTCATTGATCTTTGATATTAATGAATTAAAGTCACGATACGTCTGTAAATTGGTTTGTATACATATTGCCCCAGGTAAGCGGATAGCGGCTTTATTGCTAATTTCTTCTGATTTATTCTGTAAAAATAACAAGTTAATTAATTTTATTGTTTCTTTTACTGCATCATGGCTCACCACCGCTTCCACTGCGATTTGTTCTATCTCATTATTTTCTTCACCTTTGATTACCGAAGGTAATTGAAATACATGGGCTGTAAATGGTACTTGCTTTGATTGATCCAATAGCAAAAGGCTAAATTGGTTTATTTGTGATTCCAATTCATTAAACGTATTAATCAGGTCTTGTTTATTTGTCATTTAGTTACAACATTCAATATGTGGTAAACAATAATTAACATTAACTATCGTGTTTATCAATAAAAAATAAAGCCTAAAAGGGCAAGTGGGTATTTTAACACTTGTCCTTCTCTTATTATGACTTACGTTTACGCTAATTTATTTCTGCATCAATGACTTGGTAAAACGCATTTACCGTATCATTTATTGTCCAAATTGCTAAAATCACATGGTAACCTTTTTGATTCTTCGGTAATACGCAATTGTGCTCCACGCTCTCCCCTGGAATTTCTACACGTTCAAATTTACAAAATGGGGTTAGTATAAACTGTTTACGCGATAACGGCGAATTGGGTTGCCAATCTGGTTTAGTGATGAAGTATTCCCATTTTGTTGTTTTATGTTTCGCAGTAATGCGCCATTTAAACCTAACATTTGGTGAATTTATAATAGCTCGTTGCCACCGAACAGTAGTTTGTATGTCTAAGGGAGAAAAAAGAGCATTAGCTGCACTGGCAATTTTACCATCGGCTGGGCCGTATTTGGGAAAGCCTTGTTTGCCTTCAATGGATTGCGGTTCATATTGCACTGGGCCACATTGCTTATTTACCCCTAACTTACAATAGTATGAACGACTTTCAGGGGACTTAACATAGCCATGCGACCAGACCACAAAACTGCAACAAAAAAGCAATGGTGCAAATAAAAATGATTTTATAGAGAATGATTTCATTGGGTTTCCTCGTTATTAATAGACACTCATATCATCTACTAATAACGGGAGAAAATGGTAGTTTAACCTTTATCAGCCTCTAATCTACTGGTTATAACAAATTGATTTTAAACGACAAGCGATGATAAGACCGATAAACAGTATGCCAGCGATAAATAGCGCAACACCCGTCCAACCAAAGTGTTCCCAAAATAAACCACCGACTGTACCTGCGATACTTGACCCTGCATAATAACTGAATAAATACAGAGAAGAAGCTTGTCCTCGTGCTCGTTTCGCTCTACGTCCCACCCAGCTACTGGCAACAGAGTGCGCAGCAAAAAAACCGGTTGTTAGTACCGTCATCCCAAATAAAACTAACCACACATTCGAACACAATGTGATTAAAATACCAATTAACATCAGGGTAATAGAAGCTATCAATATACGACCAAGCCCATATTTTTGAGTTAGGCTTCCTGTTTTAGTCGCACTGTAAGTCCCTGTTAAATAAATAACAGATAGCAAGCCAACCGTAGACTGAGAAAATGAATAAGGTGCGTCAAGTAAACGATATCCGATGTAGTTATACATTGTGACAAAACCACCCATCAAGACAAAGCCTTCGATAAATAGAAAAGGTAAACCTTTGTCTCTAAAGTGTAGATGTAAATTAACCCATAGATTTTTAGGTTTTAAAGAACTCGCGCGGAAATGTTGAGAAGGGGGCAGTAAGCGCCAAAAGCCAATTGCGGCAATAAGGGCTAACGAACCTAAAATAACGACAGCAACACGCCATGAATAAAAATCTGCGATCACCCCCGTCATTAACCGGCCGCTCATACCTCCCAGCGAGTTGCCACTAATATACAACCCCATAGATAGTGCAACATAACTAGGGTGGATCTCTTCACTTAAATAGGTCATAGCCACTGCAGCAACACCGCTTAGCGATAAACCAACTAATGCTCTGGCAATTAAGATCCCTTGCCAGCTCTGCATGATTGAGCTGAGTAGAGTAAATAATGCAGCGCAGGTCAATGCAATAACCATCACATTCTTACGGCCTATTGCGTCTGAAATTGGCCCAGTAATTAATAACCCTAATGCCATTAAGCCTGTACTCAGTGATAATGATAAACTTGCTGTTGCAGGGGAAATGTTAAAATCTTCTGACAGCATAGGCAAAATTGGCTGAACGAAATACAGCAAAGCAAATGTGGCAAAACCAACGGTAAAAAAGGATAAGGTCACACGTAAATACAGCGCGTCATCTCTTTGTATGTAATGTTTTTTTGGTGTGGTATGTCCCTGTAAGGGGGTTCTTATTCCTTCATTAGGTTGCTCAGATGTAAGGCTATTTTGTGAGTGTTCCATGTTTATTCCTTGTCATACCAACACACTTGATTTCGATCAAAGAATAGAAACTTTTTAGTTTTTTGTCTAATATATTAATTATTCATAATAATACTTTAAACATATTAATGGGTATTAACCAAACGATGAGTATAGAACTTAGACATCTTCGATACTTTATTGCTGTCGCGGAAGAACTTCATTTTGGTAGAGCTGCTGAACGATTGCATATTTCGCAGCCCCCTTTAAGTCAGCAAATACAAATACTTGAAGAGAAAATTAATGCAAAACTATTGGAAAGAAATAACCGAAATGTGGCCTTAACGGCAGCGGGGACTATGTTCTTAAAAGAAGCATATCAAATTTTAGCTCAAGTCGATGCAGCAGCAACAAAAGCAGCTCGCATGGAAAAGGGTGAACTTGGAGAGTTATCCATTGGTTTTACTTCAACTACGCCATTTATGCACAAAGTTACGATGAGCTTACGGCAATATCGAGAAGCTTACCCTGAAGTTTCTATTCATATGCACCAGATGAATACCAAACAACAGATAGCGCCATTAATTACGGGGCGAATTGATATTGGTATTATGAGAAATACGGTATTACCAGAACAATTGGATTATCAACTATTATTTAAAGAGCCTTTTATGGTGGCCGTCTATGAAGGTCATCCATTATTAGAATTTATTGATGTAGGTGTGGATATTCAGCAACTTGCTGATTACCCTTTTATTTTCTTTGAGCGCGACGTCGGTACAGCGTTATATGATGAAATCAATCAATTACTAACATCTGCGGGAGTGGTACCGACCATTTCTCAAGAAGCCGGGGAAGCAATGACTATTTTGGGTTTAGTTTCCGCAGGTATGGGAATATCTGTGATTACAGAATCATTTACTCGTATGAAAATTGATGGTGTGAAATACTTAAAACTCACCAATATTAATGCTTCATCTGAAGTCTGGTTAGTCTACAATACACGTAGAACATTGCCCTCCGTCGCCAAAAAATTAACGAATCTTTTGATGGCCAACATTGTTGGTAATCAAAAGTGAGCAAGTTCACACTTTTAATGTAAATGAAATCACTCATACACAGATTAAGGCATAATAACTCATTGCTTTATAAAGGAATTGAATTATTACCATGGTGAATCAAACTGGCCATATAGACCAAATCAAACAATTAAATACGGGTATTGTTTACCGTATCATTGATCAACATGGTCCAATTTCGCGTATTGCTTTGTCAAAACAAGCACAGCTTGCGCCCGCTAGTATCACCAAAATTACACGTGAACTTATGGATGCTCACTTAATTAAAGAATTAGAGTTTCCGGTACTCGGTCTGCGCGGACGCCCAGCAGTCGGGTTAGTCATTGAAAGTGAAGGGTGGCAATTTTTAGCTATTCGTATCGAAGGCCAAAAACTCACGATTTCTCTGAAAGAAATTAACGCGGTTACCTTAGCTCAAACAGAGTATCCATTTACACCGCTAGGAAATAGCGAATTTATCGATTTTCTTTCTGAATTAATTAGTCAATTCTTTGCCAGCCAGCAAAAAATATTAGAAAGAGTCACCGCGATAAGTATCCTTATTGATGGTATTTTAGACCCTCATACTGGCGTTATTTATCAGCATTCTTCTTTTAAAATCCACCAACTTGCCATCGCGGAACATCTTACCAAGCAAACTGGTTTACCCGTTTATTTACATCCGCCAGTGGATGCTTTAGCCTTAATGGACCACTTCTCCCATCAGGAAAAAAGAAAAGAAAAAAATATCATTTACTTACAGCTACAAAATGTTGTTAATGTCATGGTATTAAACCATGGGACAACATTGGATAGGAGTACCCATCGGCCTATTCTATTCGGCCATACTCAATGTGAGCCTGAACAAAATAACGTTTGCTACTGTGGTAGCTATGATTGCTTAGAAACCCATACATCCATTCCTGCAATATTACAACAAGCTAATAATTTGCTAATAAACTACCCTGATTCATTTTTGCATCAGCAAGATATCTCAATAGATAAAATTTACGCTGGCGCAATTCTAAACGACAGTCTTTGTGTTTATCTTATTAATAAGGTTGCACAACAGTTGGCAAAACCGTTAGCACTGATGGTAAATTTATTGGGTAGTCAGCTCATTTTGGTTAATTCTCCTTTGAATCAAGATTCTGATCTGTTTTTAAAATGTTTACATAAACATATAAATAAACTTTCTATTCCTCTGTATTCGTCTACATTAGTGATAGAAAAATCTACATTTAGCATCAAAGATAGTGAAACTTCATTAATACAGCGAGCGTTATACGATGGTTCACTTCTACTACAACTATTACAAGGCTAAAACAATTCGATAATATTTACACTATCGTACACAAAATTGAGCTAACGCAAACTTCTCACTTACCCATTCCAATAAACTGAATCCATATCATTTTTGCAGCTTATTGCTGTATAAGTCTGTCACTTCAGGATAGAAAAAGACCATGATCAATCTATTTGTTACCGGGACAGATACAGATGTCGGGAAGACAGTATCGACGCTTGCTATCCTGCAAGCACTAAATAGCCAAGGAATTAAAGCCGTGGGCTACAAACCTATTGCTGACCAATGCATTGATACCCCTGAAGGAATCAGAAATAAAGATGCATTGCTAATTCACAGTGTTTCTAAAGACCTTGTTTCCTACGATGAAGTTAATCCTGTGCGTATCACGGACAATTACAGCCATGAGAACAGCATTGATTTCAATAAAATAAAGCATGGTCTAGACCATTTACATCATCAATGTGACATGGTTGTTATCGAAGGTAATGGGGGATGGCGCTATTTGCTTGATGACAATACTTTTTATGCAGACTGGTTAAAAGGCCAGCCGGTCGGTGTTATCTTAGTCGTAGGTATTCAACATGGCTGTGTTAATCATGCACTATTAACTGCGGATGCAATCCGAGCAGATGGATTACCATTAATCGGTTGGATGGCAAACCGTATCAACCCAGGGTTAGCGCACTATGCTCAAATAATTGATCGGTTACAACATCATATTAAGGCCCCATTAATTGGGGAAATCCCATATTTATTGCGACCGGAAGAAAGAGAGCTAGGGCATTATCTCAATACAGATAAACTGCAAGAGCTTATCGCTATTCCTAACTAATTGCGTTAATAATCCAACAAAGAAAAAGGGCGCTATCATCAAATAGCGCCCTTTATTTTACCTAAAATATAGACTAATGGCGGGTATAAATGATTTTATAAGAATCATTTTGGCAGTGACCTACAACTTGACCTTTAGATGAGTCAACTTCATCATTAGGTACTGCGACCAAACTAAAATTATCAGCAGGAACGCCATTATTGATAATCTTTTGTTTGATTTCCTCAATCACACTTTCACATGAAGCTTGCGCAAAAGCGGGCGCTAGCATCAGTACAAATAAGGGTAACAATAATTTCTTTTTCATCTTATCTCCTTGTTGAACAACAACTCCATAAGGCAACCTATTATCAGGTTATGGATTACTAATTGGACGACCATTACTCACATCAAGGCAACGTTTGGTGCTTGGCTCCCAATAAGCATTTAGATTAAGACTTTTTTCACATTTATCTTTTGCATCAAAAGCGGCATCTACTTTATCAAACTCTTTTTCAGTACGCGTATTAACTTTATTACGCAACATACGGGTACTATCCCATTGTTCCTTTTCTTGACGCGCTTGCTCTTTATTAAGAGAGTCATCACCTTTACCTACTGAAACACAAGTACTACCTGCAGTACATGATGTTGTCGATTGTGCGGCAGAAGACGACGTAGCCCAAAATAGAGGGAGACAAAAACATAACGCAGTTAAGCCAGTTTTCAACATTTTGTGTGAATTCATGGTAATTCCTTACTAAACAGGACTGATAATCTGAGTATAGCTAAAAGTGTGCTAGTGCGTCTGTATAGAATAGTACTAAAATTTAAAGTTGTTTATGTACGGTTAAACCTGCAAACGTTTGGCAAACAGGCATTAATTCTAATGTATTTACGTTCATGTGAGCAGGTAGCGTGGCAACCCAATACACTGTTTCAGCAATATCTTCAGGGGTCAGGGCGTCTGCGCCTTGATAAGTGCTAGCTGCTTTATCGTCATCCCCTTTAAAGCGAATATTTGAAAACTCTGTGCCACCAACTAAGCCTGGTTCAATATCGGTAACTCGAAT
This sequence comes from Providencia sp. PROV116, assembly GCF_028482485.1. Classification (NCBI taxonomy): domain Bacteria; kingdom Pseudomonadati; phylum Pseudomonadota; class Gammaproteobacteria; order Enterobacterales; family Morganellaceae; genus Providencia; species Providencia sp. PROV116. The sequence goes on from NZ_JAMPQO010000002.1 coordinate 18,957, forward strand.
TTTTTTCCCTTGTAAATCAGCACGTAAACCAAGTGAAAATTGTTTCACAAAGGCTTTGGTTGCACCATAAACATTACCACCTTTGTAGGGCCAACTTGCCGCAGTAGAACCAATATTAATAATATGACCATGATTTTCGACTACCATGTTTTGCAACACCTCATAGGTCATATTCACTAAGCCTTTAGTATTCGTATTAATCATAACGTCCCAGTCATCAGGATTTGCATCAAAAGCAGGCTCTAGGCCCAATGCAAGACCGGCATTATTGACTAAGACATCAATGTTTTTGAGGTGAGTAGGTAAATTAGCGATTGCAGATTGAATGGCTTTTCTGTCTTGAACATCCAATGTTAATGGATAAAATTTATCCCCTAATTCTTGATGTAGGGCTTTTAAACGTTCAGTTCTACGCCCTGTACCAATAACAGTATGATTATTTTGAATAAATTTACGAGCGATTGATTCACCAAAGCCAGAAGAAGCGCCTGTTACTAATATAATCATGGAAACCTCAAATTTGTTATTGTTGTGTCAGCATGGCGTTATTCTAACGCCATCTAACATTAACTACAAAAATTGTTATAACCCTAATATTTGTTTGTCTTTTGGATAGCTCAATGTATAACTGAATGAAATTTGCTTTTCTTCATTAGGCTCTAAAGTAATATCCTAGGCTATTTCACCTGTACTTTTATTGGTAACTGCGTTTTTATCCTCTATTTCAGACACTTTTATCTCACTATCCTCACTTAGCGGAATTTGGTCATAAACCGTTAATTCAACTGGTTTCGCATGCATATTTTTTACTTTGATCAAGTAACTTTCTGTTTGTTGGATTGTTGATCCCATAAAACTCGGTTTTTTCTTTATTTTTTCATTTGGTTCACGGGAAACTTGAATACTCTTGTCAACACCAAAAGGAACTCGTAATGTATCAACCAATTGATTTGCATTAATCATAACGTTGCCGATATATGTATTACCATAATAAATATTAGCATTTCCATTCAATAGGTTAAGTGATTGCCAATTGTCGATATCTGCTTGTAAGAACACCTCTTCAATCAGTTTTGGCGTGGTGGTATATTTGTATTTTACACCGAGATTTTGTTGTTTGATGGTGACAGTATTCGGCTTGTTCGCGCTTTTTAGTGAATAAGGCAGGGCGATTTGATAATTTAAATTGATACCATTATTAGACGTTGTAACAAAGTCTGATATACCTGAATTGATTGTTTTTTTCTTCTCACTAACACCATTTTCTTCATACATTTCCACAGGGGCTGCAGGCATCCTCATTCGAACCTGACGCGCTATTTGAGCATTATCATCATAAACGGATAAGCGCCAAGGCTGTAAAACAGAAGGCGTGATATTTTTTGATGGGTTAACCGTCGATAAGGTCAAATTGACTTTTTCCCAATCAATGCCTGTATTTTGAATTAAATTGGCTTTATACGTGAGGGTGATTGGCGACCCAACGTCCTGACTACGAATGTCATAACTCGGTGACCACGCGGCATCAGGCGTTAAATAGGACAATTGTAGCTGTGCAATGGTTGGTTTAGCCGCATCGACCAACATGACAATCTGAGTTTGCTGGCCAACAGACGAGGGCATTTTTTCATCGATCTGCGTTTGCAATATCGAAAGTTTTTCTTCTAACTTATCAATCTCTAATTGGTATTTTTGTTGTTCATGCAATATTGAAGTCATTTGTTGACGGATAAAGTCTAACTTTTGAGAGGACTGTTCTAATGATTGCACGTTATTTTCCCCAAAAAAGCGCTGATCTTTCAATAAGCTTAATTGTTCTTCACCGACTTTGATTGCAATGTTTAAGTTTTCAACTTGCTGAACTAAGTCCTTTTGTTGTTCTTGTAATTCAACAATATTGGCGGGGTATGTAGGTGTAACTGCCACATTTTGTACATTTACAGAACGAATAGTCACATCACTATTATCAAAATCAATTGAGAGTGTTTGAGCGTCAATATTGCTTGCTATATTCGTAAGAACAACCTCAGTATGACCCTTATTAAGTGACAGCGTCACACTGTTGTCCAAGGTAGCACCGCGTAAAAACACGGTTGCATGATTTAGTTTAACATCTTGATTTAGTTTAGTTTCAGCGTCAGCACGTACGTGTTGAGAAGCCAAAAGTGTTGCGAATAATAAGCCGCTGGCCAACCGAGTAGGAACCGTCATTTTTAACTCCAATCACAAGTACCGCTAAGTAAGATAATGACTAAAACTAGCTTATTTGACTTTTATTAGATAACAGATAAAACCTAAAAACTGACAAAAGTACAAGGACAGAAGGGATAAAACACCCATCAGCAGGTGTTTTATCTTGTTGGGCAGGGGCGACTTATTCTTCGAAATACCAATATCCTTGATTGATAAATTCGGTTAATTGCGTAACAAAATCTGGGTTATTCAGTGCCTTACCAAGTTCATTGCTGTCGGCTTCCGTAAACTGGCACAATGCATCCGCACCTTTTGTTTCTGTGGTAATCCAGCTTTCAGAATTCACGAAAAAATGCTCATTGATACGCATCACACGCAAACCGCTCAGTCGGATCAGTTTTTGACCATCATTTAATGCACTTAGCACTTCTTCCGGTTGATATGGCGGTTCCGCAGGCGCAATATCCAGCTCATGACGTAGGGTCGTTGCAAAACGGCCTAACCACTGTTCAAAATCACCCGGTTTATTGATCATTTCAATCATCATGGCTCGTAGACGTTCAACCTCATGAGGTTTCATGGTGCCTGTGTTTTCAGTCACCGTGAGGTCAGGATCGCTATAGTTTATGCCACCTAAATCCTGTTCCAGCGCATAGTCTGCAAAACTGCTCAGCAGATCACGTCCTGTTGGCCCGCGAAAGCCGACAGAATAGTTCATGGTATCTTCGAAAGTGAAACCATCATGAGGGAATCCCGGCGGAATATACAGAATATCTCCAGGCGCCATTTCTACGTCAATAATCGGTTCAAATGGGTCGACATGTAATAATGCCGGATGTGAGCAGAATTGACGCATCGGTAGGGCATCGCCCACACGCCAGCGGCGGCGTCCCATACCTTGGATGATGAAAACATCATAGTTATCAATATGTGGTCCAACACCACCTTCAGGCACCGAATAGGAGATCATCAAATCATCAAGACGCCACTCAGGCAGTACACGAAACGGTTTCACCAGTTCGGCCGCTCGCATATGCCAATGGTTGACCGCTTGCACCAGTAGTGACCATCCTTTTTCACCTAGTTCGCTGAAATCTTCAAACGGGCCGTGACTCGCTTCCCATTTGTTATCAATAAAGCTGACTAGGCGACTGTCAACTTCCGGCTCCATGGCTAAGCCCGCCAGTTCATCCGGTGTGATAGGGTCGACAAAATCAGGAAATGCATTTTTCAATACAACGGGTTTTTTCTGCCAGTATTTTTCTAAAAATTCAGGCCAGTTAAGATTCAGTTTGTAAGCCATGTGACCACATCTATATGAGTAAATTAGCGGGTAATTATAGAAGTAATACACCGTCATATTCTTGTTTGGCGTCAAACGTCGGTCAATAACTTTTGTGGGAATACCCGTAACATATTGCCAAAATTCATTTCTCACAATTATCATAATATGAATTAGGTTAGTTAGCATGGGAACTAACAGATATCAGAGCAATTGCAGAACCCATAGAAGTTATTGCAAAACGGAAGATTTATGAAGTCAAATTGGGTTTAAAACCAAAAAAGAACCAACACGATTAACCAGCCAAAACGCTGGATTTCTTCATTTCACACTTAGATTCGCATAATGCATATTATGTTAAATAGAATTTCAGGGCAAAAATAGGCCTTGCTCGTTCAGTCATTGTTAACACCCTATTGACTTAGATTGGTATTCAGCTTATTTATATGCGCTTAATAATAACCTGCCTATGCTTCGGATATGCCGTAATGAGTGAATATAAATCGAAAGACCCTTTACATGGAGTTACACTAGAAATGCAAGTTAATGCATTGGTTGATAGATACGGTTGGAGCCAACTTGGACGCATTATAAAAATAAACTGCTTTAACAAAGATCCAAGTATTAAATCTAGCTTAAAGTTTCTTCGTCGCACGCCATGGGCAAGAACTGAAGTTGAGTTACTCTATTTGGATATGATAGAAAACAATTCGATTGATAATACGGGAGCATATCCTAATGACCCATGGTGTAATTCACGACGTTAAAAGCCAAGATAATATTAACGCCTCACTAATGACCACAATCATACATAACAAATATCTACTTAAGCCTTAAATCTACCTTAATGATGTTTAAGGTTTAGGCATTACGGCCGCCCCGCTGGTTAATACCCCTTTCACAAAATCGGGTTGAAATTTCATGGTTAAAAACTTACGTAACCCAATTTTGGCGATCGGTTACATAAGCAATTAACCTTTTCATGAATAATGAAAAATACTGACATCTATACCAATGAGCCTCACTCCAAACGGGATATGCGTGACCTCGCCTCATCAAGATGATTACGCAACGCAGTAAGACATTGGCCAAAATTATTTGATAACCGATCACAATTATTTACCAAGGTGAAAAACTCTTCCGCTAGTGCTAACGCCTCTCGCCAAATATCCCCACTGATCCCATCAAGTAGAGTTGCCACTCGAAGTGAGTTTACGATTTCACCGCCCGATTTAGGAGCAAACCCCATAGGCAAAATATCGTAGGCTGGCGCAAGCTGATATGGACGACCATGGCTACTAATAAATGATAAATTACCATGGTGCATATCCGTATTTCCTATCAACATGCCAAATGCCCAAAGTCGCGCAGTACTAATGGCGGCATCGGCATCTACATACCCTTGTTTGACAAGGTCATTCACCAATACAGGCCAAGGTTTCATCGCTTTGCCAACAAACTCAGCTTCTAGAGCTTGTAAAGAGAAAAGGCCTATGCGACCCAGTGAACCTACTCGGTCAAACCGAGGAACTTCAAGAAAGCGCTGCCCACCAAAATCAAAAACATTTGTTTCTACACCAAGCACTTTTAACGCAAGATGTTCAGCTTGCAATAAATCGCGCCACCGTTCGCTGATTACGTTATCGTCCAGCGCCGTAAATTTTACGAGTACATGACCACGATCGGTATAAGTACAAAATTTTGGTTGTTCTCCACCGGCTGATGAGCCTGGAGCTTCTCCAGAACTGACAGCCAATGCTAGCGTGGGATAGGTTACAGCTCGATCAACAGGTGTCGGTGAAGGCATATTCAAAAATTGCTTTTTTGCCTGCTCCCCAATTAATAAGTTTCCTACTGCATCATGACCATGGGTAATTAAAGCCCTTATTATATCGCTATCTGACCAGTGTTCTGGATTAGCCGGTAGACCAAGTTCTGCTGAATAAGTTGATGCATACGCCCGACCAAGATACCCCTGTGGACGCATATCAAACAACCACCATGGCAGGCCATCACTATAAAGGCAGACATTATCTTCCTGCTCCATGACAAATCCTCCGGGGTAAACTGGGATCAGTTTCCCTAGTGGCCTTAAGGTTCCCTCTTCACTGATACGATAAATAGGTGCCGTATCAAACCCGCGAAAAGTATCACGCAAAGCATATTGAATAGATGGACCCGAACCAATTCGAACAATGTCTTCACCAAGTGATGTTAACGCTCGAGAAATGGTTGGCTGACTAATGTTCATTATATCAGCGAGTTGCCTTGCGGTTGCTGGCTCTCGGCGTAATAATTGACGGATCATTTCAAGTCTATTTGTCATGATTTAATCACTCGGTGAATAGATTCGTGAATAGATAAATGAATACCTATATGAATAGATAATCTATCAGCCATCGCTACTTTTGTCACGAGGAAGTTAAACAACCATCGATGAATACTGAAAGCCGTTGTATTAACTCATAGCATTCATGGATTAGGCTCACCTATATAATTTGTTATGGTGATATACAGATAAATCGGTAAGGATAATAAAATGAAACTTTATACTCGTGGTCGCATTATCATTGGGTTACTTGCATCACTATGTTTACTTAGCCTTATCGTATTTTTTACTAGTCATCTTGATAATTTTGATTTCTATAACGCGACTGAAGAAGAAACAACAGAATCATTACGGGATGGTTTCCCATGATAATTGGATTTTGCGACAGCAAAACGACTAAATAACAAGAATAATAACGCAATCTTTTTCATCTTAGAGGTCTTTTAATGATTTGAATTACGTAAAACTTAACGCAAATCGCTAGCGGAACACTCTGATTAAAAATTAACGATACCCTCTTTTGTGATTTTGGGAGGACCAACTGTATGTTGTATCACTGGGTACTAATTTATCTTTTTTCTTTTCTGCTCGTCGTTTTTTAGCTTGTTTTTCGACTTCTTGAGATATTTCGGTAATAATTTGTTTTCTTACCTTGCTCTGCTCAGAATTGGTTAATTCACGGCCTAGTTTCTTCCTTTCTTGCGCGAGTCTCGTGCGCACTTGGATTTTTTGAGTTTCGGTCATTTCTTGAATCGTTAGCATCTTCATAGTATTACCCCTTACTCATATTAAAATACCTAACGACAATATATCATTATTACGCAATAAAATACTAATCCTCGTTTTAAACCTAACATTAATGCCAAGCAATAGGATTAAGAGTATAGTAAACCCATTGCAACTTTAAAGAATCTCGCTGTTATTATGGAATTAACCACTTCTTCGCAAAATATTCGTCAAATCTTAACCACTGGCACACCACTCATCGATGTCAGAGCGCCTATCGAATTTCAACAAGGGTCAATGCCGAATACCATTAACCTGCCTTTGATGAATGATGATGAACGCGCAGCTGTTGGTACATGCTATAAACAACAAGGTTCGGCTAAAGCTGTTGAATTAGGCCACCAGCTTGTTAGTGGTGACCTTAAAATGGCTCGGATCACAGAGTGGATAGCAGCTTGTAAACAAAATACGAATGGCTATATTTGCTGCGCACGCGGTGGCATGCGGTCACATATCGTGCAATCTTGGTTAAAAGAGGCCGGTATTGAATACCCTCTAATCAATGGTGGTTACAAAGCATTACGACAAACAGCAATTGATGCCGTTAATGAATTGGTTCAACGTCCTATTATTTTAGTGGGAGGCTGTACGGGTAATGGTAAAACCACTCTCGTACATCATTTAGCGAACGGAATTGATTTAGAAGGTCTCGCACATCATCGTGGCTCTTCGTTTGGTCGTACATTACAACAACAGCACACTCAAGCCACTTTTGAAAATTATTTAGCAGTTACGCTATTGAAAAAAGCCCAACAATGTCAGCGTTGGGTACTGGAAGATGAAGGACGTGCCATTGGTGCGAATAGCCTGCCACTTGAACTACGCGCACAAATGGAAAAAGCGCCAATCGCTATTATTGATGACCCTTATGAACTGCGCCTTGAGCGTTTAAAATATGAATATTTTGACCGTATGACGCAAGATTTTATAGCGACTTTTGGTTTCGAGCGTGGCTGGCAGGAATATAGCGACTATCTACATCATGGTCTGTTTGCCATCCGTAAACGGTTAGGATCACAGCGGACAATCGAATTGACGCATTTACTTGAGCGTGCTTTAGCAGACCAAAAAACAACCGGAGATACCCAGACACATTTTTCGTGGTTAATCCCATTGTTGAATGAGTATTATGACCCAATGTATCGCTATCAATTAAGTAAAAAACAACACCGCATCATTTTTCGCGGTAATTATCAAGAAGTTGAACATTGGTTAACGCATCAATAAATTCATTTTATTCCACTATAAATAGCCTCATCGCAAAGTCTGAGGCTATTTTATAAAGCAATGACTTCTTCATCAGTAAATCTAGAACGGTGATTTCTTCATAGCCAATTCGCTGAACCCTTGGTAAATCAACCTTGTTGCCAACGCCCCTAGAATTAACCCAACACCTTTACCGACAACTTTATGAATTCGTGAATAGGTTCTACGAACAGAGGTTAAAGAGAATGTTTGGCATAAAAAAATCCGCCAGATTAATGATGCAATAACAATTCCCAGCCAAATGACTAATTTAACCCATAATGGTGTTGATGGCGAAATGGTCGTTGAAAAAATACTCATAAAAAATAAAACGGTTTGGGGGTTTGATAAATCAGAAATTAGCCCCCGCCTAAAATAGATACCAGATGGGAAATGTTCCGTAGTATTTTCGGTGGACAGATTAAGTTGCGTTTTGTTATTAAATACACTTAGCGCGTAATAAAGCAAATATAAGCCACCAAGAATTTTAATCAGTGAAAATAATGAACCGAATTCAGCCATTAATGTGACAAGACCGAATAAGCCGAGCCCCGAATAAATGGCATTGCCTAACACCACACCATAACCACAAGTTAATCCTGCTTTTTTACCTGAGCTCAATGTGGTTTGCACCACAATAAACAAATTTGCTCCAGGATTAAAAAAGGTCAGTATAAATAAGAATAGCGTGATGATAATACTGTGTAATGGATCCATCATTTTTCTTCAAAAATTTAAGGTTAACCATTATAGGCACGGTATAGATTGTAATTCTGTTTTACTATGCACATTTTCTGAGCTTAAATAAAAAATGTGCTGGTTTATAATGACTTTAGTGATTTCTTACGTTGCAACAACCACTTATCTAACTCATTAGCAAATTGTTGCCTGTCTTTCTGGTTTAGACTTGCAGGCCCTCCCGTTTGGATGCCACTGGCTCTCATGGTATCCATAAAGTCACGAATATTAAGACGCTCACGAATAGTCGCTTCGCTATACAGTTCGCCTCTAGGATTCAATGCATTGGCGCCCTTTTCCATAACTTCTGCGGCTAATGGGATATCTGCCGTGATCACTAAATCATCTTTTTGAGCTCGTAATACAATTTCATTATCCGCTACATCAAATCCTGCAGGCACCTGTAAGGTTTTTAAAAAAGGAGATGGAGGTACTGTTAAGCGTTGGTTCGCAACAAATGTTATTTGCACTTTTTCCCTATCTGCTGCTCGGTATAAAACTTCTTTAATTACTTTTGGACAGGCATCCGCATCAACCCAAATTATCATTATTACTTCCCAAATGGTGATTATCTATGATGAGATATCATATCAGACAACAAAATTACACGTTAGATACTTCGTATGGAAAAACTCCCAAGCTCACTCAGACGGCCTCAAAATAGTGGGCTTGAGAAAATAGGTTTACAGTTTCATTACCATTTCATGCCACGTCATTCCACCATGGTCAGATTCTGACGGTTTAATATATTGGTAGCCAAAATGCTTATACAGGTCAATATGGCGTTCTTTGCACATGAGATGAATCGTTTTTTTATTCATCTCCTTCATGGCATTGATAAACCTTTTCATCAGTAAAGATGAATAGCCTTTACCTTGATATTTGGGATGTACTACCACTGACATAATAACGACATTTGGTGCTTGTGGGTCATGCCCAATGAGTTCTTTAAACTCTTCATCCGACATCACAACATCCCATGCACAACCCGAATTAATAAAACCAACGACTTCCCCGGCTAATTCCATACATAAAAAACCGTCTGGATATTGCTGAACTCGTGTTGCTATTTTTTCTTTTGTAGCCGCTTCATCCCCTTCATAGGATTCGATTTCAATCGTATAACAGGCGTCAACATCATCAAGTGTGGCAGTGCGAAAGACTGGAGAATGCATGAAATTACCTCATTAAATTATTTTTTATGATTTTATCACTACATGGTTTATTTTTTCGTTGTTTTTAATGGTATTCCTCACATTCAACTGCCATTTTTTGTTGTGTTTTATCCCGTAAGTAGCTCAGCCATGTTGAAATGAAAACTAAAACTCCACCAGAGATTGCGACGGCATAACCTGCATAAGGACCATAGGTATCCACCATTTTGCCCGTTAGCATCGCACCAATCGCAACGCCAATATTTAACCCTGCGAGTAACCATGTCATTCCTTCTGTTAATTTATTCCGTGGAACAATTCTCTCAACTAATGTCATTGCAATAATCATCGTCGGTGCAAAGAACAATCCTGAAATAAACACCACCACAGACAAAGAATAAACACCTACCACCCACCACATTGGCACAATAGAAAGAAACGTCATTAAGCCACTGAGGAATAATAAACGTGATAACGGTGTGTTAAAGGTTAACCCGCCAAATACAAGCCCCATCGCACATGAACCGACCGCATAGGCCGATAACACTAAACTGGCCATCGCTGGTTGCTGTTGTAATTGAGCCAACGTGACACTTAAAATATCCACACTGCCAACAATCACACCTAAAGCAATCATTAATACAATCAACAACTGCAAGCCAATCATTGAAATAATTGATTTATTCACCAATACAAGAGAGTCATGCGCCACAACTTTAGGTTCTGTGCTTCGCTGTGAAATAAATAAAGCCATTCCCACGGCTAATAAAATTGCCGCAACCAGTAAACCTGCTTGAGGAAATAAAGCGACAGTGATCCCGACAGATAACGGAGGGCCAACAATAAAAGTGGCATCATCAAATACGGTTTCTAATGAATAGGCTGTTTGTAGTATGGGTTGATCTTTATACAGCGCAGTCCACCTAGCCCTTACCATGGCAGACATACTGGGCATCGCCCCCGTTAATAACGCTCCGATAAATAAGCCGATATCAGGTAATGATAACCACGTGGTAAGGATAATAATAAACACACCAAGCACACTGATTACGGTCACCACTGGCAAGACGTGAAATTGACCATATTTATCCACTAAGCGAGAAACTTGTGGGGATAGCAACGCATAAGTTAAGACAAAAGTTGCAGAAACAAGCCCTGCTAAGGTATAGCTTCCTTTTAGTTGCGCTAACAAGGTAATGATCCCGATCCCCATCATCGGTAACGATAAACGCGCCAGTAACCCTGCTATCACAAAGCGTTGGTTTTCTTTTGCCTGAAATAACTGCTGATAGCGACCTATCATATGAGCTCCAAAATGAAATTTAATTATACATACTCTGCGTATGTATAATCATGATATAATCATACACATTGAATGTAAATAATTATACGCTATGTATGTAAGAGGCTTTTAATGGCAAGAAGAACGCAAGCTCAAATGGCAGAAACACGTGCAAATTTATTAACTACAGCACGAGAGCACTTTAGCCGGCTTGGTTATGCAGAAACCTCAATGGATGAAATAGCAGCAAGCGTTAATCTCACACGCGGAGCCCTTTACCACCACTTTGGTGATAAACAAGGCTTATTTACTGCCGTTGTTGAACAAATTGACTCACACATGAATGCCCGTTTACAAGCAATTACTCTCCATACTGAAGACCTCTGGAATAGTTTTTGTCAGCGTTGTCACGCCTACTTAGAAATGGCATTAGAACCGGAGTATCAACAAATTATTTTGCGTGACGCGAAAGCCGTTTTAGGCGATTTTTTGGCTAAATCAAACTTACAGTGTACTGAACAAATTGAACGCCTGCTTCATCAGCTAGTCCAAAATGGCGTTATTAAAAGTATTGATACCCATGCATTGGCTTTTTTAATTAATGGTGGACTCGCTGAGGCCGCTTATTGGATCTCGCAAGGTGATAGTCAACAGCGACTAAAGAAAAGTGTCGATGCCATAGATATGTTGTTATCAGGGCTATTACTCACGAAAGATTAGCTCTGTGTTACCTTTCGCTGGCACGGATATTGTATCAGTACCAACAATATAATTGCTCAGTAAAATCCTCAATATACCGCCACCATGATAAATAAAACCCAATAAATATAGGCGAAAAATAGGAAATATTTATTGGGTTAATGAATTATCTAAAGTAGAGTTTGGAAAGTTTGTTTTAATTTATCGACATCTTGCTGAGTTGTTGACCACGAGGTACAAAAACGAATACAGGTGGTCTCTCGTGTCGGTTTGCATATTTGATTTAATTGATAATGTACTAATAATTTATTTGCCAGTGCATCTGGGAAAATAACGAAAACTTGGTTTGATTCAACGGGCGCAAGAAACTGAAATCCCTTTTCGGCAAAAAATGAAGCTAATTGTGAAGCCATCTCATTAAGATGACGCCCCAATTTAAAATACAAATCATCATTAAACAGCGGCTCAAACTGGGCAGCAAGCAGCCAACCTTTGGCTTGTAACCCACCTTTTTGTTTAATACTAAAACGAAAATCAGATTGCAGTGCTGGGTTTACAATCACCAAGATCTCCCCGGTTAATGCACCAATTTTCGTTCCACCGATATAAAAAATATCAGTTAACTGCGCAACATCTTCGACTGTTAAATCACTATATTTCGACATTAAACCTGAAGATAAGCGAGCACCATCCATAAATAACAGTAAGTTATGAGCATCACAAACCTCGCGTAATGCAACTAACTCTTCTTTACGGTAAACGGTGCCAATTTCAGTTGAATTACTAATATAAACAAGCTTAGGTTGGACCGTATGTTCATCATTATGCTCAGACAGCACCTTGATGATGTGTTCTGGTGCTAATTTACCTGATGGTGAGTCAACAGTAATAACTTTATGGCCGGTTGCTTCAATTGCTCCCGTTTCATGGACTGCGATATGCCCGCTGTCTACGGTGATAACCGCTTGGTGTGGTCGTAAAACATGGGAGATCGTGGTTAGGTTAGTGATTGTACCGCCATTAAAAAAATGAATTTCCGCATTAGGTTTGCCAATTCTTAATCTAATTTTATCTGCTACGCGAATACAAACCTCATCAGTACCATAACCTTTGAAACGTTTCCCTGATAAATCATTTAAGACTTGCATAACTGCCGGATGAGCTATTTCGTTATAATCATTTAAAAAGCTATACATTCACTTACCTATCAATAATTAGTTATATTAATTTATAGCCATTATTTATAGGGGGTTCCAATTCATTATTCAATGATATTTTTGCTATATAAATACCAAAGTTAACGATTAATATTATTTAAGTTGCTGAAATTAAATATTAAGTCATTCATAGTCTATTTCATTGATAAATTGGCATACTGTAAAAGGTGAATTCAGGGTTGAGAACGCCTAAACGTCAAGTTATATCGATACGGGCCTAACAGCGGGTGTACACCTGATTTGACTCGACGCACCCCATGATAATTTAATCGTGACTGGCCTCCCCATACCAAAACATCGCCATGCTCTATATAAATAGCAACTTTGGGCGCATCTCGAGTTACTCCACCAAAATCAAATGTTGTGGGTAACCCTAAAGAAAAAGAGACAATCGGCTGAGTAAAATCAGTTTCGTCTTTGTCTTGGTGCAATGCCATCGCCGCGCCAACGGCATAGCGATTAATCAAGCAAGCGTCAGGGATAAAATGATCAAAGCCAGCAGTGCTCGCTGCAGAAGTGGCCAATTGAACAAAGGAAATTGGTATGGGTTGCCAAGGCTCATTAGTGACAGGGTCACGCTGACTATAGCGATATCCCTTTTCATCAGTTACCCAACCCCAGTCACCGCAGTTAGTCATTGCGACAGACATTGAGTAGCCATTTGGTGTCGTCATATGTCTTAAGGGGTTAGCTGCAATAATGTTGTTTAATGACTGCAATAATGCATCAGTTTGCCCCAGTAGAAACCCTTTGAGTAAAAAAGCCTCTGGTGCAATTTGTACGGTATTATCTTCATCAGGAAATAGCATATTAGCCACTGTTTAATAGTCTGAGTGAATGCTCTAATGAATGTTAACACAGGAAAAAAAGGTTGCTCATCACATTCAATGAGCAACCTACAGGGTTAACTTTAACGTTGATAAGCTAGAGTGATTTTTCTTGTTTCCGCTCGCTGGCTCGCCCACACACTGAGTAAAATGACAACCATGCCGATAAATTGCAAGGTACTAAGCTGTTGGTTGAGATAAAACCATCCCAAAACCACCGCACTCACGGGGCTTAAAAAACCCAGTGACGCCACTGAACTTGGACCTAATATTGCCAGTCCGCGGAACCATAAGGCGTAAGTTAATGCACCGCCAATAAGCGTGAGATACCCTAAACCAATTAAATTTAGTGAACTTAACGTTGGTAAAGCCGGCTCAAACATCATGGCAAACGGTAATAATACTAATCCTCCCGCGGTTAATTGCCATGAAGTAAAGGTTAAAGCACTGACTGGTGGCTGCCACCGGCGACTAAAAACCGTCCCCGCAGCCATTGAAAATGCCCCTGCTAACCCAGCAATAATACCTAAAGGGTCTAAGGCGGCATTCGGTGTTAAGAGCAATATAGCTACCCCGAATACCCCTGCTATTGATGCCATAATGGAGACCGCAGATAAACGGTTATTTAACAGCCAGCGGCTTAAAAATAGCACAATTAATGGCTGTACAGCGCCAACCGTTGCGGCGACACCACCAGGTAAGCGATACGCAGCAATAAACAATAGCCACCAAAATAAAGAAAAGTTTAAAACACCTAATACCACTACCCGCAACCACCAAATGCCTTCGGGGAGTTTTCGTAACACAAGTATCAATAGTAATCCTGCAGGTAACGCGCGTAATACCGCCAATGTTAATGGTATCCCTGCGGGTAACATCTCTGTTGTCACTAGATATGTGCTTCCCCACACAATTGGTGCTAATGCTGTCAACCCTAAAACCGTTATACGATTCATATTTCTATTCTCTTAATTTATCTTGAAGTCAAGATATGTGCATTTTACCTTGACGTCAAGATAAATAACCGCCATTATTTGCCTATGGATAGAATAGATAAAATCACTCAACAGTGGGAAAGAGAGCGCCCTGACCTCGATATTAGCCCAATGGGGTTAATTGGCCGGCTAGGTAATGTCGCGTTCCACTTAACTCGGGAAATGGAAAAGGTCTTCGCTCAGTTTGGCCTTAACCGTTCAAGCTTTGATGTACTTGCGACTTTACGGCGTGCAGGTGCCCCCTATACACTGAGCCCGGGAGAAATGTTATCAACGTTGATGGTCACATCGGGGACGATGACCAACCGAATAGACCAATTGGAAAAAGCGGGGTTAGTCAGCCGCCATACTAACCCTGATGACGGCCGCGGCTTTTTGGTTTCATTAACTCCCGAAGGGTTAACGTTAATCAACCAACTTATTGAAGCACACACACAAAACCAGGCTCGCCTCGTCGCTAACTTGTCTCAACAAGAGCAACATGCGTTGAACCAGTTATTACGGACATTCTTAGCATCATTTGAATCTAATGAATAATAATACGTTGTGTTGAACATAACATGGGGGGAATACCTCCCCTCATGTTATTGGCTAAATTGAAAAGGTAATGGCATTTGTAACCGTTCAAAATGGTCACATAAATAAACTAATTGTAAAAGTAATTGGGGTTGTATAGCGCCGGAAGCCACCAAAGGTTTGAACTGATTAGCCAACCAAAGCGCCCCCAAATCTTCAAGTGTTCTAACGACATACGCTATTTCATCTTGTTGAGTCTGAGATAAACGCTGCCTTCCTGTACATGCTTGAGTTTCTAATACCGAAAGTAGCGGCCGAACAAGCTGACTAGCCAACGTTAATTCAGGTACAAAAACTTGGTTTTTTTGCTGTTTTTTCACCATATATTCGATAATTTTATTAAAAAAACCAGAACGTTGTTTCTTACGCGGTGTACTTTCAAAATCTAAATAGAACAGCTCAATACCATGTTCTTTTTTTAACCATAATGTTTTGGGGATTAATTGAAGCACTTCTTGTGAATGGCTCACCTGCACCGTCACAGCACAAATTGGCCATTGCTGCTTTGTAATAAAACGCAATTCCTCAATTTTATGGTCATCACTTCCTTGCCAATTTAGCCGTAAAAACGCCCTGTTTTTTTGTGAATCAATCACCGTCCACAATACACATTGTTCGGTTTCATCCCAATAGAGCGGCTCATAATCAGTAATATGCAATAAAATGGGCGAAAACCTATTCTCTTGTATAAATGTCGGTAATTCGTTAGCCGCTGATTGCCAGTCGGTATAACCGAATTCAGCTTTGATATTAAGGTAATCATCAGTTGTTAATCCTTTTTCTTTGCAGCTAACTGCATAGCTTTCACCGCTAGCTGATAATTTCCCTTCCTCTGATAACCTTGGTAAATGCAATTTAAAGGGGCTTTTCATCAAACTTACTGCGGTATGTTTCCATAACGCCAAGGTTTGCCAAACATTTTGTCGGTTAAACGTCGGGTCAAGGCTATTTCCACGCCCCTGTGTGCATTGAATAATTTTTTTATTTTGTTGATCCCAAAAACTCAATGTAGCACCGATCGCACCGCTATCTGTTTTCCACCAATTCGCATCGATAGGCAGCAAATCAAACTCTATGGGTTGGTCGGTATACTGCCGTCTTTGTAACCCTTTGAGTGCCATAAGCTGATGTTCATTGGCTGTTGATAATTGATACATATAAGCAGATATTTCAGCAATTAACCGTAAAACTTGCCCTTCATCCATCGTAAAATGTTTATCGGCTAAGCGTTTAACTTGCTGGCTAAGGCGTTTCATATAATTGGCTAAGCGAGGCAACCCTTCCGCACGTGCTGACATATTTAGTAATTGCAACTGGCTAGCACTACTTTGGCTAATATGTGATAGCCCTTGTCGTAACATATCCTGAATGAATTGGTCGACTGAGCCCATCACCATTTTATCGTCTTGGGTCAGCTCTTGTTGATGAGTTTGACCTACGGTTATCTCCTCTGGCCATTGCCACAGTTGGCCATGCTGAAACATTAGTTTTGCAATAATAGCGAGATGAACTGCACTTTTTTGTTTTTCAGGTATTGATGAAATCATGCCCTGCAAACCACTACCTCGCATATAAATAATTGGCTCATCATATTCTGGTAGGATAATTTTTAACTGGCTAGAATGTGCTTCATAAACCAGCTCTTTATCTTGCCATTGCTGCATAAATCTCAACGCTAAACGAATATCAGGTTTCGATGTTTGTTTGATTAGGTCTTCTGGTAATAATGCTAATAATTCACTCAACACCGTTTCACTAGCTACCGGCTCTGCTAAAGTCATTTCTGCGGCTGTATTCGATTGAACCCATAAAACTGCTGCCAAAATGTGTTTACAGCATCCCGTTGCTGGGCAATCGCAAGTGGCTTTTTGGATCCCTTGCGCATCTAAAGAGACACATTGCCCATCACTCGTGAATGTCCCAAGGTTTAAGTCCGTTGGATTAACCTTTTGGTTTTCAACATCTTTGCGTGCACGCCTGAGTAACCCCACATTCGCTAATACGACTAATGCGTCGTCGTCATACTGTAGGTAACTGTTTTTCCAACTCATTGCATGACCTCTGCTAACCATTGCGCAAAATGCTCCGGTGTTAATGCTGCAACATGCATCCCTCTATCTGCGAGTTTTTGGGCAATTTCAGGGTCATAAACAGGGAGTGCCTCGTCATCCAACGCAGCTAAACCTAATAATTTCACTTGTTGGCTATGTAAACGCTGTGTGCAATTGAGTAAATGATTCAGCGCGCCACCCTCTTCAAAATCACTAATTAAGCTAATCACGGTACGTTTTGGGTTACGTATTAAGCTTTCGCAATATTGCATGGCTTTAGCGATATCTGTTCCGCCGCCCAGTTGCACTGTCATTAACACTTCAACGGGATCATGCGCAAGATGGCTTAAATCTACCACTTGAGTATCAAAAATCACTAAAGAGACACGCACTGTCGGCAATGCCGCTAATATACTCGCACACACCGCGGCATACATAATAGAGCTCGCCATCGAGCCGCTTTGGTCCACACACAAGATCACATCCCATGGTAAATGCTGTTGCTGACGAGAATTAAAATGGGGTGTTTTGATAACTAACCGTTGATTTTGCTTATCGTAATTCTTCAAATTGGCAGCGATAGTCCCTCGCCAATCAAAATTACGGCTGTTTGGGATCAGTGAACGTTGAAAACGGTTACGCCGCCCTGTTAATGCGTGACGAAATTGGTTACGCATTTGACTTAAAATATCATCAACTACTTTACGTATAATATTTTTAACGGCATCACGGGTTTCTTCATTCATTTTCCCGCGTAAGCTTAACAAGGCTTTAGCGAGGGATTTTGTCGGTTCCATGGCATTGAGCGCCTGTGGATCCTTTAGTAAGCAGCTGATCTCATAACGTTCTAATGCTTGGGATTGCATCCGCTCAAAAGTACTATTAGGAAATAATTTACGTGCTTGATTTAACCAGTTAACCGCCGTTAATTGAGAAGCATCTAAGGAGCCGTGGCGTCCAGTTTCTTGTTTTAAGCCTCGACGTTGGTATTCTCGGCGATATAAAAAATCCAAAGAACGTTCTATTTTCAACTCTTCAGCACTAAAGGTGGCTTGGCCCAGCGCGTTATCGGCATATTGCCCGAGGACTAAGCGCCAGCGCTTAGCCAATTGAAGTTGTTCAGGGGTTAATGTCGTATTTTTCTGACTCATTATTTGTCATCCTGAGCACGAGCAAACCAATCCTGTAACCCTAGTTCAATCAGCTGGCTCTGTAATTGTTGTTCGAGTTGAATCACTTCCATCATCTGTTGTTCATTAAATTCTGTCTGGTGCAATGTGAGTTCTTTTGCCTCAATCGCCATGTCTTGTGCCACATATTGTGCCATTTGTGCATTTTGTTTAGGCGTTAACTGGCTAAACGCAAACCGTAAATCAGGTAACACCTGAATAAAACGCCCTTCATCCCATTCACTAAGCAACTGATTTAACATATCAATTAATAATGGTATGCGTAAGACTAACTCTGGTGCTGTTCGCATCACACCGATAAAATAGCCAATTGCCATTTCAGGATCACTGCCTGTGCTGAACGCGCGTCTAATTTCATCTGTCAGGATGGTTTCATCAATTTTCGCCCCAAGGTAACGCAAAGCATCCACTGCGCCTTTTAAAAGCGGTGTCTGGTTTAACTGACCTTCACAACGGTCTAATGCCTGATAAAAATCATTGGTGTAGTCATGGCTTTTATTAATTTCAGGCATAAAAGTGATTAATTCACGGCAAGAAAGTAATGCTGAAAAATGCAGCTCTTGCTGCTGTTCATCCCCTTGTGTAATTTGTGCAAAACAATAAAATGCTTGTTGTAATAAGGCATCTAAACGCGCTTCGATAGCAAAACTATCTTCAATATCAAAGAATTGGCGCCCCCGCCATAGATGAACCAGTTTATGGCCACAAGCAATCAATGATTCAAACTTTGTATCCTGCTGAATATAACCATCCAACAAAGAAAATAATGCGGGCATCCGTTGATGTAACCCAATTAACGCGGCTTGCATAAGGAGTGCAACCGCACTTTGGCTTGAGCGACTAACCCCTTGTTGTTCTAGGTTTTTTTCCATTTCAAACAAACGGGCTAACGCGATAGCTTTTAATTGCGTTCCTTTTTCCGATAATGCAATCAATTCCCCTTCAACATTGGGCGTCCACGCGTATTGCCATTCTTCAAATAATAAATCCATTTGGTTACCCGACAAAAAGTTTGGCCCAGACAGAAGCTTAGCAAAATGGATATCAAGAAATGCTAGTAAATGCAGAAATCGGCTACGCGCACGATGTTGTTGGTTACGGTAAACATCTAAGCGGCTCACCTTACTTAAGGTATCATCAAGTTTGAAACGAAAGCTTTTTGCTATTTCATAAGTTTCAGTGACTAACGGAGGTGTTGCTGTCCCTTTGGGAATTTTTCCGAGTAAAAAGCCGGAAAAACAGGTTGTTATTTCCTGCCAAAGTTCAACTTGGCTTTCATCTAAGCTACCTTTGATAAAAACGCTTTGTAACCCATCCAACAGGTCATAACGCCCTGGGCCTGCATGCCCACGAAAGACGGCAAGGCGAATGCTTTGCTCTGCAGCCAGTTTAACCGATAAAAAACCGGGAGCCGCTTCAAATTGCCTTTCACGTAAGATATTCGCAACTTTAGAAAGATAGGCAACACCTAAACGGTTTCGATAAGCCTGCGTAGGCTGGTTATCGCCTGTCAACTGTGCTTGGCGTTGCTGCAATAATGACAACCATGATTGTTGGTAAAATGCCGGAGAAGGCATGCCGGATGCATAGCCATTTAATGCATCAAGTTTGTCATAGCTATAGCGAATAAACCAAGCCTTGTCTTGTTCACCCAATTTTTGTTGTTGAATAAACGCTTTTTGTTGTGCTACAGAAAGCTTAAATTGTTGATTGCGAGTCTCTTCTAACCCTTCAAGAAGCGCAAGGGTATGGAATCCTCCCGTCACCACCACAATTTTAGCTTGTGGATGCTGGGCTTTAATGGTCTGGATATGCGCTTGCATATAGCGCTCACGCTGTATAGAGCCTTCTGCTTCAAGGACTTGGGGCTCATAATCAAGCCGTGCCAATGCACACCAAATAAAGCTATCCATGAAAAATGTCTGCCAATCCGCGAGTTGTTCAATCGCCCGTAATTCAAAAATTTGCTCCCATAATTCATCATGGTCACGGCAACCACTTTTTTTCGCAAGCTGGCTAATAAATAGGCTATGGGCTAAGTAGCGTTCTTTCTGCAAACTTTGATATTGCAACTCATTGGCTTCGTCTTCATTAACTTGCGCTGTCCATGGTAAGTCAATGAAACGCAACTGGGCTTGGTGTTGTTGGCCGATTTGTAAAGCCTGCCATTCAGGGGAATATTCACAGAAAGGAAAATAAGCAGATCGAGTGACAACGTCACTTTTATCTTCTACTTGTGCGGGTTTTACTTCTGTTTGTGCCATAATAGCGACAGGTGGCAGGGTATCATGATGTAATAAGCTCGCCAGTAGCCCATTAAAACTATCGGGTCCCTCGATTAAAACATAGTCAGGTTCGATTTGTTCAATCAACGACAACGTACTGTATGCACATGCGGGGCTATGATGCCGAATAGGTGCAAAGTAGATACCGGCTGATTCAAGTTGTTGCCTGTCGTGTAATGCATTTTCAATGCGTTTTGGTAAAGGTATAGATAGCAAGCTCACCGCTGATTTCCCTAAGGGTTATTCGTCTTAAATGGCCTTGTACTGATTCAATCATCATGACGAGGGGTTGGTAGAACCATAGTGGCTCTACCTTGTTATGAAACTTTATTGCCAATATGCCCTCGAAGCATCAAAAAAAGCTTTCCACTCTTGGCTATGTTTCGCCCTTTCTCTCGCGACATTGTCAATGTAATAACGCATCCGTTTGATATCATCTGCGTTATCTTTTAAAACCACACCAATAAGCTGGCGTGCAACTGCTCCTGCATTGAGTGTGCCATCACCTAAGTAATGGGCTTCAAGCGCACATGCATAAGCAATATTAACGGCTTCAGCTGTCGACATCACCGCGTCTGGCGTTTTAATGCTGCCCCCATCTTTGGTATTTCCTGAACGCAATTCTTGGAACGTGGTGACCAACAGCTCGATCACGTTGCTTGGGATGGTTACTTGGCCATTGAGGTCAGCTAACTCTGCGGTTAATTGCTTATTGATCAGCTCAATTTCAAATGCGGGATCTTGGATAGGCCGTACCGTTTCAAAATTAAATCGACGTTTTAACGCTGATGACATTTCATGAACGCCACGATCACGCAAGTTTGCTGTACCAATTAAATTAAACCCTTGTTTCGCGCTGATCCGTGCATTGTCTTTCATTTCAGGGATCATCATTTGCTTTTCTGACATCAAGCTAACCAGCACATCTTGAATTTCAGGAGGACAGCGCGTGATCTCTTCAAAACGAACAATTTTCCCCTCTTGCATACCTTGGTATAACGGCGAGCTAACCAATGCTTTCTCTGTTGGGCCTTCAGCTAATAGCAATGCATAATTCCATGAATATTTAATATGATCTTCAGTTGTGCCCGCGGTTCCTTGAATGGTTAAACCTGAATCACCACTAATTGCAGCAGCTAATAACTCCGATAACATGGATTTTGCCGTCCCAGGCTCCCCGACTAACATTAACCCTTGTTTGCCTAATAACGTCACAATTGCACGGTCAACTAAAGCATCATCACCAAAAAATTTTGCAGAAATATTGAGTGATTCATCACCTAAGATAAATTGCCTAACAGCACGAGGTGAGCGCAACCACCCTTGTGGTTTCGGGTTCTGTTTATCTGCTTCGGTTAAACGCGCCAATTCATCGGCAAAACGAATTTCTGCGCTTTCACGCAGAATATTCCCTTCTATTGTTTTACTTTTAGTCATTCTAAAATCCTACGTTAAACCCACTTACCAAGGTGTTTTCTTTTCCCACTCAGGATCAAAACCTGCACACGCATCCGCAACTTTTAAATAATCCGCATAGCTTTCAGCTAATAAAATAGGTGGGATATCTTTTAACTCGATATAGCTGCGGTTCCATGAGCTTTGTTGTGATTTTTCGAAGCTTAATGAAAACAAAACCGCTGGAATATTTTCCTCTGGCACATAGCTGCCACTAAATTCGATATAGACATAAAAACCTAAACTGGCGAAGTGTTTTGCATAATGGGTAAAACTCCCACCGTCTTCTGCTTGCCCGCGTTGATAACCCATTTTTGTCAAGACGCCACGCAAGGTATAGGTGTCGGTTAACCACCCTTTACGATCTTCAATTTCAGTTAATTTCAGATCCAGATCAGGGATTTTATGTTCCATTTGTGAAAATAAAAATTTCACTTTGTAATCTTTAAAGTGCGTTATCCACGCTTTTCGCTCATCTTCACTGACCAATGCAGCATGGGCTAATTTGATGTAAGAGTCAGCAGATAACGTCACTTCGTCATCATCTAAATTTAATAAACTACCATCATCCGATGGACGAAACACATTCAGGATATTGTTCTCTTTCGTTTCTATCCAAACTAATTTTTCGATAAGGCCACGCATCACCGGGTGCGCTTGGATATATTCCTGCCAATCTGCGGTTGTCCAAAGGCGCTCTGCGCACATCGCTTCATATAAACGAGCCGTTTGCAGTTCAATGACTTGCTTGAGTTCTTTTTTACTCGCAGTGAATAGCTTTTTAGATTCTTTAGCCAATTCTTCGTTATCGGTTTTACGTGTAGCGGGTAATGCTTTGATTTCTTTGCCTTCTGGATTAAATAAGACTAATTTTTGCTGTGCGTCCAGTTTCGCAGTAAACGTACGATCACCGTATTCAAGTGCCAAAATACCTGTTTCATCCATTCCGGCAGTCGGTATTGTTCTATCTGCAAGTTCATCCGCACTCCAACCATTACGTTCAGCAATTTGAGCAACAAGTCCGCGCGCTTTTTCTTGAACTGACGCGGTACGATAACGGCGAGAAAGTGACAATAATAATTGAATAATCAGAGGGTCATTGCTTGTCGCCACCGCATCAATCATGGCTTCAATTTGTGCACGACGTTGGTAATGATCACGCATATAGTTGCGCAATGTGGTTACGGCAAGGTGCCCTTCAATACCACAAATCAGCGCTAACATTCCTTTATCACTAATAGCGGAGCCTAAATAGCGGCGCAGAACTTCATTTTTAATCTCATTAAACGTCTGTTCTAAAGTATAGTTTTCATACTGACTATAATATTCAGGCCAGCGTTTCACCCAATCTTGATAATTAGCTAAGCGTTTTGGGGCATCACGTTCTGCTTCTGCCATTGCCATTTCTAATGACGGCCCAGCAATATCTTGCCCGATAAAACTATTTAAAATAAAACTACCTAATTTCTTTTGGCTATCTATCGAAAGTAAACCAATATAACGTTGAAGTAATCCATTACCCGCTGGCATTTTTAATTTAACGGCCAGAACCACCCACCAGCGAATAATATCGGCTTCTACGGGTTTATTATTTTGCCAAGTTAATGCCGGCAAAGAATCGAGATTAAACCATGCCATACTAGCAGGCGCTTTCGCTTTTAGCCCTTTTTGCGCTTCAGCTAATAACACTTTAGGCGCAAGATAACCGGAAATATCCTCACCAAATTGTTCCAGTGCAGTTAACAAGGCCGCCCGTACAACTTCCCGTTTTTCTTTCTTTAATAAGGCATAGAGTGGTTTTAATGACTCTGGATTTTTCAAACGAGCCAACCATTCAATTGCGGTGACACGAATTTCTTGTTTGCCTGAATCTAACCCTTCTGCCGCGTTGAGGTGAATATTCGGTAATGTCTCTAGTAGTTTTTGCGCGCTCAGACGATGGGTTTTATTTTCCCCAAGAGCCAACTCCATAATACGTGGAATAAAACGTGCTGGAATGGTCGGTAACATTGCAAGGACATCAATTCCACTCGCCGCATCATATTCTTGATAATAACGCTGCGTTTCTTGTTGAGGAATTAAACCTAATGCTTCTGCAATAAAATCTGGGTATTGAATGAAAAACGGCCAAACTTGTGCTGGCTGGTTAAAAATAGCTAACCCATTAGCATATGAGCGCAAACAAAGGTCTGCAATCAACCGTGTTGCGTTTTTAAAATGACATTGTGTTAACGTTTTTTCTAGCTGACGCAATTCAATTTGCCCAAGAATTCGTGGTGGAACTTCCCGTGTAAGATGGTAATGGGATAAATGTTCCTCATTTGTTCGGTTATGGCTGATCAGACGTAATGCATGGAATAAGGTATATTCTGGCAAGTTAGTAATACGTTCTTTAAATTTCACCACGCTATATTCATGGTCAGTAATAATTTCCTTACCTGAATTCAGCTTATCAATCACCTTACAGCAGGCTTGCGCATTGAGTTTTTGGAATTCTTTATAATGTCGCTGTGCCCAATTGTAGCTGTGCTTCTGTTTTTTGTTTTCTTCAATTTCACTTTCTGCATTTTCCTTGGCTTTTTGCAGCATTTCATTGAAATTATTAACTAAGATATCTTTTGCACTTTCAGGCAGCGGTGTATCTTCTAATTCAATAAACTCAGGTAACTCAGTCTCTTCAACTTGGCTGGCGGTATCCATGACTGAAAATCTCGAAATTGCACTTTCAATACTTTTCAGTACGGTTTTATTGGTTTCCGTTGTCAATGCCGCTGCTAATATCTCTCTGTGTTCGCCTATACGGGCAAACAAATCTGCTGCTTGGGTACGCTGTTTTGGCGTACCTCCAGTTAAAATTTGAGTTAAGTGTTGCGTAACCGATTGTGCAGGTAAAATTGCCATTGTGGGTTCCGCGGCTGCACGCACTGTTTTTAACGAACTAGTAGCAAAAGAAACTAATACATCAGCAAAAAGCGTATAAAGCTCAACGTCTTTCTTCAGTGTGTTGATTAACTGAATTTGCCCTGCAGCAGATAAATTATTCACTAACGTCTGCTTAATAAATGCTTGTTCTGCGATTAAATACGCTTTGAATCCTGGAATGGCAAATAACCGATTTAAGTTATCATAATGGTAATCAGATAAATGATGACGATCGAAAATGATATATAAAATAGTGTTAGCCGGTTTATCTGTCTCTTGTTCGATGATTTCAGTTAGTAGGTCAAAATGCCAATGTTTACGGTGTTCTAACTTAGTATCCCGCGAATTATCATAGGTTTTTGCAAAGGCATCGCCCATTAAATAACTTACCCACGATGGTAATTCAGGTGTTAATACTTTGATGTTAATATCTTGGCACGCCGCCGCTAATACTTTTGCAAAACGGGCAATTTGCGATGAAGTAATCCCATCGCCCACTTTCGAATATAGTTTATGTCTTGCATTTGCCCCTTGGCGAATTAATTTATTATATTGGCTCGAATTAAAGCTATTCCCTCCCCACCACCAATCTACGGTACCGGGCTTATCGAGCAAAATAACCGCTTTTTCGGTATCCAATTGGCTTAATTGAACCAATACTTCTGGCGATTTTCCATCTAATACATACTCTAAAACGGTTTTAGGTAGTTCTTCATCTAAGACAGACAAAGGTAAAAGCGCTTCTTGTAAATATTGTTCTGCAACGGGTGATTCTTTTTTCCCAAAAATTGAAAGAAGATTAAATGTGAACTTTGCCATCTGATATCCCTAAAAGTATTTATATAACAACTTCTTATCATTTTAATGATATCGTCACAATTTGATTATTCTTAATCATTTTTAATTAAGATATATCATTTAACCCGTCTTGCGATTTTAAATTCTACCTATAGGGATATAGCTATAGGTTTACTCTTTATAATTAAACTTTACCCAATAAATTATTTAATTAACTGCCTTATACCTCTATTTTTCTTTTGATTATGTTGACGATAATTCTGATAACAGTTTATTGCTATTTACATCAAATTTATTCGCGAAGAAAACGTTGACTAAACACTAAATCTAATATTAGACTAAAAATCTAGTCAACGTATTTTGTGCATGGTGAGGCAGATATGAGTCAACGTATTGAATGTGTGAATGCACCGACACTCATTGCTCCAAAAGGGCATTATTCACACTGTGTTACTGCTAATGGATTGGTTTTTATCTCAGGGCAATTACCCGTTGATAAGTTAGGCAATGCGATGACTGACGTAGCATTCCAAGAGCAAGCCACGCTTGTGCTTGCTAATTTACAAGCATGCTTAGATGCTGTTAATTGTAGCAAAGCGCATTTGGTTCAAGTTCGAGTTTATATAACAGATATGGAAAATTGGCCGTTATTCAACCAAATTTATGCTAGTTGGATAGGCGATCACCGCCCAGCTCGTGCTGTCGCAGGCGTTGCTGAACTTCATTTTGGTGCAGCATTAGAAATTGAAGCGGTTGCGATATCTGCTTAATTACTTATTATTCATTGGGGTTATATTATGTCAGAATTAATATTACCGACTTATCAAGATGTAGAAGCAGCAGCACAACGTATTGCGGGTTTTGCACATAAAACCCCTGTTCTCACATCAACAACCGCAAATAAAGAATTTGGGGGCGAACTGTTTTTTAAATGTGAAAACTTTCAGCGTATGGGGGCGTTTAAATTCCGAGGAGCCTTTAATGCGTTGAGTTTGTTAAGCTCCCAGCAGAAAAAAGCGGGCGTTATTGCATTTTCTTCCGGTAACCATGCGCAAGGTATCGCTTTAGCGGCGCAACTTTTGCACATTCCAGCCACCATTCTTATGCCTGATGACGCACCTGCGGTGAAAGTAGCTGCGACACAAGGTTACGGTGCCACTGTTATTCGCTTTGATCGCTATAAAGAAGACAGAGAAGTACTTTGCCAACAACTCGCTGCTCAACAAGGGTTAACGATTATTCCTCCTTATGACCACCCTGATATCATCGCTGGCCAAGGTACCGCAGCCAAAGAACTGATTGAAGAAGTGGGTGAATTGGATGCCCTATTTGTTTGCTTAGGTGGTGGAGGCCTACTTTCAGGGTGTGCCATTGCCACCAGAAAATTATCACCTAACTGCCAAATTTATGGGGTTGAGCCTTTAGCCGGCAATGATGCGCAACAATCATTTCATCGAGGGGAAATTGTGCACATTGATACGCCAAAAACTATCGCAGATGGTGCGCAAACCCAACATCTAGGTAACTACACCTTTGCTGTTATCAAAAACAAGGTTGATGATATTTTCACTGTAACCGACGAGCAACTTATTGATCGCATGAAATTTTATGCTGAACGCATGAAAATTATCGTTGAGCCGACAGGTTGCTTATCCTATGCTGCTGCCCTTGCCCACAAAGAACAGTTCCAAGGTAAGCGCGTGGGGATCATTGTCAGCGGTGGTAATGTTGATATTCAGCACTTTGCACAATTAGTTTTATAAGTAATTAGTTTCATAATGAACACCGCCCTTCATCTATTAGCAATACTAAAAATAGGTTAAAATTAGGGATTAGCAATTGATGGATGAAGGGAAACAGCATGTCAGGTCAAAAAGATAATTCAATACTGGCTCAAGTTGAAATTATTGCGAAAGGTCTTAGCGAAACATTTGCCCCTTTTTGTGAAGTGGTGGTACACGACCTTAAAAATCCGGAACACTCCATCCTTTCTATTCATAATAACTTATCTGGTCGCCAAGTTGGTGAACCTACTACCGAACTCGGCCATGCAAGAATTGAATCTGCAGATTTTCCGAATATTATTGCTAATTATGCCAACCAGTTTTCTGATGGGCGCCCAGTAAAAAGTACTTCGATTGGTATTAAAGATGAGTCAGGGCAATACATTGCCGCATTGTGCTTAAATCTGGATATGACATTATTTAGAAGTATGCAAAGTATGTTATCGCAATTTATTGACGTAGGTAATAGCCCAATAAAAGAGCATATTGAGCCTAATGGTGCAGAAGCCATTCGCATGCGTATTGACCAATATGCTGCCACCTTAGCTGCGACACCACGCACATTGAAAATAGACGAAAGAAAAAACTTAATTGAAGTGTTACGCAATGAAGGCCTGTTAGATATCAAAAAATCTATGGAAACAGTGGCTCAGCACTTAGGAATATCAAGAGCCTCGGTTTATTTGTATGCAAAAAAAGAAAGTTAACGATTGGCCTTTTTTAATATCTGTTTAATGCTGATGGGGAAAAAATCATTTACATCCACACCGACATTAATCGCTCGGGGCCCTAACACCGCTAAGCGCTTAAACTGCTCTGGGTCTTTCCCTGAATTATGAACATGACCATATAAATGAATCGCATCACGAAAGAAGCCTTGCCATTCTAATATTGGGTAATGGAATAACACTAATTTTTGTTTTTGATATTCCAACTCATAATAGCTTTTAACCCATTCAAACAACGATTGGTCGAATTCGGGGTCGTCTAAAAACTTATCATGATTGCCACGAATCAAATATTTTTTCCCTGCTAAGCGACGTAATATTTTATTCGCATCCGCGCCATTCCCCTTGTATAAAAAATCACCGAGTATGTAAATCTCATCATGCTCAGTAACATACGCATTCCAGTTATGAATCAACGTATCATTCATGTGACTGGTACTCTTGAACGGTCGGTCACATAAGTTAATAATATTTGAATGGCAAAAATGGGTATCTGAAATAAAGTAAATCATATAAAACCTAAAAATATATTAATAATAATTCTATTCAAGCAAACAATTTGCTTACTATTTATCATATCTCAATGATTTTTAATTGCTCTACGGAATTGACTGAAAACAGACTTATTTAACGTAATAATCATTCCCAAATCGCCCTTCCTTGCCAATACTCATCAATTAGCGCTAAAAACTCACGAACTTTAGGGGGTAAATAACGTTTTGTCGGGTATAGCGCACAAATAGGTGACTCAGGGAGAGAAAACTCGGTTAGCACTGGCACTAATCGGCCTTTTTTGATTTCCTCACTCACTAAAAATGCACCTAACTGGCACACTCCCTGTCCTTCTATAGCTGCGGCGAGAATAGCCTCGGTGTCATTTAATACTAAACGCCCTTGAGCTGGATAATTTTGCAAATGCCCATTAATTTTAAACTTCCATGACACATTATACCCTCGGTGCCTAAACACCAGCATACTGTGATATTGTAATGCTTGTGGGTTTACTGGCACACCTCGTTGCTGGAGATATTCAGGGGATGCACACGTGATTAACCGATGTGGGGCTAAGACTTTACGGACTAAACGGTTATCATCCATTCCGCCAATACGGATCGCAATATCAAAACCATCGCGCACAATATCACAATAGTCATCATTAAAATCTACATCCACCTCAACCTGTTCCCATTGTGCTAGATAACGTTGAGCAAGAGGTAAAATGAAACGTTTTCCAAATACCACAGGTACCGTTATCCTTAATAACCCTTTTGGTTGTTGCTGGCCTTGGCTTAATGTATTTTCAACTTTTTCAATCTCTTGTAATATGTTAATGGCAGATTCATACACCACTTGACCTTCATCACTTAAATGAATACTTCGTGTCGTTCGATGTAATAAGCGAGTTTGTAGACGATGTTCTAGTCGTCCAATACATTTCCCAATCGCTGAACGTGATAGCGCTAGCCGTTCGGCCGATTTCGTGAAACTCAGTGTTTCAACAACATCCACAAAGACTTTTAAATCAAGTAGGTTATCCATCACTAGAGACGCTGGATTAGACACGTTTTATCCCCAATATTGTCACATTTGATATATTTATCTCCTATCATGTCCCCTATATGCTATTTCAACAAGTTTATTTTTAGTTAGGTAGATTATGTCTTCACAGTGCATTAAACATTCAAATAGCATCAGTACGCTTCATTCATGGGGGGCAATACTGACTTTAACCCTCGCCACATTTATCGTTGTGACCACCGAAATGTTACCCGTCGGTCTATTAACTCCTATCGCCAATCAATTTTCTATTTCTATCGGTTTGAGCGGGTTACTTATGACTTTGCCCGCTGTTGTGGCCGCAATTTGCTCACCATTGGTAATTTTATTTACCGAACAAATTGATCGTAAAAAATTGCTGATTTTTGGTGCGCTGCTGCTCGTTGTATGTAACTTGCTTGCGGCAATCACGTCTCATTTTACATTGCTATTAATTAGCCGCTTATTTATTGGTTTATGTATTGGCATTATATGGGCGATCGCGGGTTGAATAGCGCCGCGTTTAGTGGCAGCAGCGCATGTTAATTTAGCAACATCAATGATTTTTGGTGGAGTGGCTGCTGCCTCGGTAGTGGGGATTCCATTAGGCGTTTTTATGGGTGAATGGTGGGATTGGCACAGCGCATTTTTCTTAATGAGCGCCTTATCATGTATTTTATTATTGTTAATGGTAGCACTGTTACCCTCTTTACCGACGGTCACACCACCTTCTACTAACACTTTTATTGCACAATTAAAACGCCCAACAATATTACTTGGGTTAGCCATTACCTTACTCTTGGTATCAGGGCATTTTATGGTGTTTACCTATATTAGACCGCTATTAGTCGCTAATATTCATGCAACAGGTGAACAACTTAGCATTATGCTATTTTTTTATGGTATCGCGGGCATTTTGGGGAATTTTATCTTTGGCTTAACGGCGGGGAAAAAGCTTAATTTATCCTTGTTTATCATTATAACAATCATTATTGCTTGCTTATTTTTTCTTGTTATTTTACCTCTGACAACATTAATTGGCGGCCTAACTCTTATCGCTTGGGGAATGGCTTATGGTGGTGTCTCCGTCACATTGATGACGTGGATGATTACGCACAGTCTTCAACATATTGAAATTACGGGTTCTCTGTATATTGCTTTTTTTAATGCGGGTATTGCTTTGGGTTCTGCTTTAGGCAGCATGGTTGTCTTCTTATATGGGTTATCTACTAACCTCATCATCGCAATTTTATTACTCACAACAGCGTTGCTGGCACTCGCTATTTATCAATTTAAAACACATTAATCTGACATTCTTCATCAATAAAATGATTACCATGATAAACTTCGTTTATACCATAGGTAATCATTGCCATTTTTTATGGCTCGTAATTGCAACGAAACTACGGCATATAAATAGCACTATTAATGAAAATACCGGAAGAAAAATGACCAAAACCAATTCAGTTCCACTTTTTTATGATTCATTTGGTACACCAGATAACCCTACTATAGTCCTCATTCCTGGCTTAGGTGGCCATAACATTAGTTGGACGTCAGACTTTTGTCAGGAAATTGCAGATGCCGGTTTTTACCTGTTACGTATAGATAATCGAGATGCGGGTTTATCTCATCATATCAATGAGTTCCCACCTATTGATTTAGGGGTATTGATTGAAAAAATGCAACAAGGTGAGCATTTCGCTGTGCCTTATACTTTATTCGATATGGCTGAAGATATTATCCAGCTCTTAGATACGTTATCTATTGATAAAGCCCACTTTATCGGTCGTTCCATGGGAGGGATGATTGCCCAAATAGTGGCGGCAAAATTTCCTGAACGTACATTATCTCTTTGTGCAATCATGTCATCGACCGGGAACCCGACTCTGCCACAAAGTGCTCCCGATGTTATGCAAATGCTAATGAGCCCAAGTGCTAACCCAAAAGAAGATTTAGAAGGATATTTGTCAGGACAACTCGCATTTTATCGTCGGATCAGCTCAACATTCGGCCCATTTGATGAAAATTATTACCGTGAATATATACTGCAATCGCTCGCACGCAACCATTCACCAGAAGGCACTAAACGCCAAATTGTGGCTGTTGCCGTCACCGGAGATTTGCGTTCTTATATACAGCACATTAATGTACCTACATTAGTTATTCATGGCTCTATCGACCCGCTCTTCCCATTAGCCGCAGGACAAGATATTGCTAACAATATTCCTAATGCAAAATTGGAAGTTATTGAAGGTATGGGGCATGAAACACCACCCATGATTAATCCACAAATCGCTAACCTGATAATTAATCATTTAAATTAATAAATTCGCGTACTAAGGCTCTGAAAATGGGCCTTAGTTACCATTATAACCACCCTTGTTTCTTATGCTGCGCACAAATTGGGCAAATATGAGTGTCTTTTTCCCAAGAAGAAAATGGTAAGTGGCAAGTATGGCACTGCGCATCATAATAATGGAAAATTTTTGGCACGTTATTTTTGGCTGTATATGTTTGTACATGAATGGATTTAGGGAAACAAACGACTTGGCAGCTCATGCAACCTGTACAGCGTTTTTCATCAATCAAAAATTGGTTATTCTCAATTTCAATCGCATGCTCATCACACATTTTGGCACAAGCACCGCACAGAATGCATTTTTCCGTATCTAACTCAACCTTAAACCAACTATCTTCAGGGTAAAGTTGTTTTCTCGCATTTAACCCAGTTTTCACCTGTCCCTTATCCAAAGGCTTCGAATCCAATTTTTGACGAAATAGCATCATCCGACGGCCACTATCGACTTGTTCCGGCTGAACAATTCGCAATTGCCAAACAGGTTCTTGTAACGTTTTGAGTTTTAAATTTAATGCTGCAATCGTTGGCAACCACTTATCAACCCATGGTTCAGCAATTTGCATCCCACGAATACCATATTGCCGGTGCCAAACAATCAGTTCGTCCGCATTCGCAATGGGTTCGTCATGGTTTACTATCAAAAGCTCCCCTTGATAACTACGTTCATGGGGTTTGATATTTTCAATAGCATCGACAGGACAAGCAAATAAACAATTACCACATTGAAAACACAATTCATTATTAATTTCTGCATTCATATGGCTAAACGATACCGCACCCACTGGACAACTCGTGGCACAATTATCACAGATGCTATTTTTCAGGCGTTTTCTTACGCACTGACCGTTAATTATGGGTTCAGGAGGCAGCTCTAAACTAATAAAACGTCTCATTGCTCTACACTCTCCCGTTACAACAAAAATAACTTATTTAAAAATTGTTATATTTAATAGTTAAATTCTAGCATTAATTTTCACACTATTTTAGTACAACACTCTGTAGATAAAGATGATTTGGGCTAAATAATTACTTAAAAACCACAAAAATCTCTGTATTTTGGAGCCTTGTGGTTTACGCCTCCTTTCTAACTCGCTTTTTTCATATAATTATCAACAAGGTTGGTGGGCTCCCAATTCTTCTGTAAATATTCAATATCCTGAATACCAATACAGTTTTCTTCGTCTTGTAGGCGTAGTATCGCTAACGTCTCCACTAAATGATTCAATTTTTGTTGGGTGGAATGCTCATTTTGCCCCTCTAAAGACTGCACATGAACTACAGTGGGAGCTATCGTATTCGGATACTGAAATATTTTCACACTACGTCCCTGATCTGAAGTATAAGTATATCGAGTTGCATTACTTCGGTGGTCAGGTTCCTCTCGAATAACGTCCTTATTAAAATTAATGAGGTAAATCGTGTTTTCACCGCCAAGGCTATACAACGAATTCCAGCCTACAATTTCGCCATTGATAATAAAACTATTTTTTCCGCTAGCATCTGTTAACAACCCATTTGAACCATTAGAAATGAAGACATCATTCCCTTCACCACCATATAAATTGGTATCACTTGTTGATGCATAAAGAACATTATTTCCGTAAATACCATCTGGAATTGAAATGGCTCCAGTTACCGCTTGCGCTTTAAATACCCGCCCGACCCCACTTCTATCCCAAACTTTTTGTTCTGGTCCTTTTGTTCGAATAAACAAGCGCCTAAATGGCATATTTTCACTAATATGTATATTTTTTGTATTTGTATCAATAATTGATGAAAAGTTTAACTCGTTAGAAAAATTTTTAAACTCATCCATAGGGTGCCAAATCTGTTCTGGCGTTAATTCTTTTTTATATTGATGCTGTTCAGCAAGGTAGCGAACTAAATATGCCATTCCATCATTATGAATCTGAGCGGGCATATGGGAAGGTAACCGCTGATGATGACAGACTTGATTATTGCTATTTTCATTATTTTGGGGCATTTTTACTTTGACTGTGCGCAAATTAGATTGCGATGTATAAAGATGATAAGTCTCTTCCCGTTCGTCTATGACCTCATACTGTGTTTTAAAATTAAATAAATGAATATTATTAAATCCCACTTGATCTAATATTTCTGTATTACCGCCCCCTTTACTTCCATCAATTAAATAGTGGTCATCTCCTCCCTGTCCATCAAGTTTGTCATTACCCAAGTCAGATAGAATTAAATCACTATTTTCACCACCATATACATAATCATCACCGTTACCTCCATACAAAACATTCCCTCCTCCATTTGAAATAATAATATCATTACCCTCCCCTGAATTTATGATATTCCCTATCATGCTGTTATCATCAATTAGGTCATCACCATTGTTTGTATCTAAAATAGGATAACGAAAATTATATCCCTTAGGGATTTTTATGTAATCATTATTTACTGTTGGTAATTCCAAATATTCAATTGGTTCAATGTTATAAGAATCCTGCCCCATTTTTATCCTAAATAAATTTCCATGACCGTCTTTAATATAAATTTCTTTACTTATTTGGTATGATAAATTAACGAAGCTAATTTCAATTTTTTCATTACTGAATTTATCATATAAAAATATTGATTTTCTCAATGCCTTGATATCAAACCCATTCTCATAAGGTAATAAAATGGTCATATCAAACTCATTTTCCATTCCTGGTTTAATATTTGAAAAGTCAAAAATTATTTTACCTTGAAAAATCTGATCTGGGTTAACTTGATAAACATCTCTTCCTTTAGTAACTATAATATGACTGTTTCTACTGACCATTAAAAGGTGGCCATCATTATTCTCTCCTTTATATTCTAACTTACTCGCTAACCCATGAAATTTAAAATCCCCCCATAAAGGTTGATCATATATTTCATTATCAACTGAAATTGTTTTTTCACTCTCATCAATACTCATTGTAGAGCTAGCGCCACCCTGATAAGTAATATTGAAAATATTTTCACTTATAATGTGTGAAGTACTTGAATCCAAATTATTTAGCTTAGTATTTAATACAAATCCGTCCCTTGTATATAATTGATATCTGTGAAATATTCCCCTACCGTTACTATCGATTCTATACGTGTTTTTTAAAGTAACATTCAGTGTTAAAATTTTCGTTTCTGGCTCTTCCGATTTCATTTCAATAGTTAATATGAGATCATTACCTGAAATACTGGCACTCTTTATTTCGCTTAACATATACCCTAAATTTACTCGACTTTGACCTTGTGTTTTTTCAATAATTACAGCTGATAATTCTAATAAATCATCATTTAATTCATCTTGATTATTGCGCCAATCAACACGACGTATAAAATAGTTATCATCGCCTTCTCCACCATTGACTATCCCTGATTCAAATATTAAATGGTCATCCCCCTCCATACCTTGAATAAATGCAATCATTGCCCCTGCATCTAATGTGTTGGATTCTTTATTACCTAATAATTCTGCTGTCGTAAAGCTATCTCCAATTAGCATCACATCATTAACATTGCGCAAATGAATCTTCTTAACTTTATGATTAATGAAAGCCACCTCTGATGTTCCCTTGTTCAAATCGATATCTATTTTACTGTTGGATGGAATATCTTTAATGATTATAGTATTATTCCCTCCATTACCATCAAAATAAATTTCGTTAATTTCTTCAATGTTATTATCAAATAATAATGATAAATTTGTAATATCATCTTTTTCGCCACCTACTAGAAATTTACTCCCTGCATTGATGTTAAATAAATTTTTTGAATTTTTTTTCCCAACGATAACATCTATTCCATTCCCTGGGTTAAAACTAATGTTTTTTTGTTTGGCTTCATTTTCATATCGGTAACCAATATTTTGCATACCTTCATAAATAATCCTATAATTTTCACTTAATAATTCCCTTGCAATATCAATAGGCTGATTTAAAAACTCCTCTCCTAGTCTATTCACTCTAATATCATTATTTACATCAGGATGGATCGTATTGGTATAATTATTTCTAGCCTGAAATAGCCGTAGCTCTGATGCTGATAAGGAACTTAGTTGTGTAGCAACTGACTGTTTTTTCTTTATGTTATAAGAAGTAATTAGCTCGTTTTTATGTAAAAATTGTTTTAGTAATAAACTATCATATTCAGAATTAAGCACAAGAATGTCATTGGCAACCTCCTCGCCAATATTCTTATACGCGATAGGAGGCGTTTTATTCACCAGTCTAAAACGATAATTAAAATTCAGTTCATTGACTCTCTGTGTTTGAAAGCTTTTTATCCAACGATTATCTTGAGAATCATAATGATAATTTTCCCGAATAAAATTAATTTGTTCGATGGTATAGTAAGGCCCTATTTCATCACTATCAATATGACTAAGAGGTCCACGGCTATCCACATCCACAAACTCTACACTACTAATTATTTTTGAGTTATTTCTATAATAAATATAATGTTTGATATGTTCAACAAGGATCGGTTTACCAACCAATTGCAAGTGTTCATCGAAACCCTGATATAAAAATGACGACTTGAACATATCTAAATCTTGTTGCCAATTTATATTTTTGAAGTGTGTTAAATGCTGTTTATAACTAAATCGATTTAATATGTTGTCTGAAGGAGGAAAACCAAGTGCAGCACGAATACCTTCTCTGGCTTTTTCATCCCAGCATAGAGATTCACCGAGCTCATCTTCAATTTTTTCTACTGCGCGAATACCTGTATATACCATCCCTCCAATTAATAAGGAACCCGCAACAATTAAACCAACGACAGGTATTACCGATGAGCCAATAATTATACCAATTATAGTTACACCACCCACAATAATGTTAGCAATTGACAAAGAACCATTTACAATTAAGTCTTGGCGCTCTTTATCATTTGTAACCCTATCTAGTTGTTCAAATGCTTCACAAGCTTGATAAATATCTAATCCCATTCCAATTAAATTAAATATAATTGTAATACGAGCTGTAATTTTTGATGATACATTAAATGACCCGTATTGCTTGTAAGCCAGCTTAAGTAAAATGGGCTGCAAGACCATGTCACCATAATTAAAAAATGCATTTGCACAGGCCAAATCAAGGTTTTTCTGTATCTCCCTTTTTTCTTGCTCTGATAGAGCAGGATTATCTAATTCATCAATCAACTGGTAAACAGAGTTGATCGTTAAAAATATCCCTGTCGAACCGATTCCTTGTCCGAAATAATTAGCTATTTTGGCATAGACTGGTAATTTCATGCCGATGCGCCGTAAATCCCCCACTGCTTTATTTACACCTGCTTGATTATCAAGTTGTGATCCCTGAATAATTTGCAATTGTTCATGTAGTACTGCCCGTGGTTGGATCTCTGAGTTAACATCAATGCGTCGTGTTATTTGGTCATTTTGCAAACTCTTATTAAGCATTTTAATGAGATTAGTATCTTTTAGATCCTCAGTTAAAAAGGTTAGTTGGAACGCTAATTTATCAGGGTTAAATTTAACATCTCCCTCCCAGTTAGGTACCTGAATATGCTTAAAATCTAGTGGCTCACCATTTATTGTTGTCCCAATATCTCTAAGTTTATTTAATGATGTTACCTGCTCGCCAAAAGTAACTTCCGTATCATCAATCACTGATATTGCTGATGACTTAAAAAAAATATCTAGCTCACTCATTATGCTTTGCCGCATCCTGAGGTATGCTTCACTCTCTGTATTTATGATTTGCACTTCACCAAACAAGGCTTCGCCTACTTTGTGCTTAAATCCCGCAATATTTCCTCTGGTTGATACTGAGCCATCCTCTTGCGTTATTTCTTGGTTAATATAATCATTAAAAACATTAGATAAGTGTTTCTTTGCCTGATTAAATTCTGAATGGCCAATAACAAGTTCGACACCTGTCGTATCAGATAAAGTCAAAAAATACTTATCATTACGTGAATAGCTTGTAATTGTATATATTTCCTTATCACTTTGAAAAGTGATAATCTGATTATTTTCCATATTATCAAATAATAATATGTGAGATTGCTCGTTAATTTCATTAGAAACAGCTCCTAATAAATCAAGATTCGATTGATATATTTCATCAAATCTATTGAGCACTTCTTGCTCTTTATTGGTAATATTACTTAATTCTTTTTTCCGTGTTAGCTTGGTTAAAACCTCAAATTTTTCCTTAATTTGCAAACTTTGTTCGTCAGTTAAATTGCTATGCTGTAAAAAGCGTAAAAAGCAGATATTCTCAAATGAATGTATTTCAACTGGCAATTTATTTACTGTAGCATTGAACCCCACTTTATATGATAACTGAGATAATGCTGCATAATTCGATTTTCGTTTTTCATGCAAATCTAAAGTTAATCTAAATTCTTTTTTTAATGATTTTTCGTTTCCAAATGGAGTTTCAATATCTATATAGAGGATTAAAAAATCATCAATATATTGATTATATTCTCTTAATTTCATTGGATCTTGGACTAGTTTTAAAACTTCTGCATGATTAAAGCCTTGCCCACTAGGGAATAGCTCACTCAAACGGTTTATAGACTGCTTACTTAAGTAGTTTATTTTTTCAGGTTGGAGGCTCAAAAACTCCAAAATATTTTTTACTTCAATAGCTTGCTGTTTAATCCTAGTGGTGTCATCATCAATAAATATTGAATTCCACATATGAGAGAAATCATTTTCATTCTCAGCGTCACAAATTTTATTAATTTTTTTACTGATAATGGGGTCATATGCTGCAATATTTAATTTGTTCTTATCGACACTTCCATCTTGGAATGTAAAATACCCTTTTAAATAAAGGTGTTTATTAATATCAATATGCTCTGCTAGTAAATTACCTATACTAATATCTTCAAGTAATGCTTTTATTTTATGTCTTGGTTCAAAATTATTTTCTAAAAAAATTTTAGTATATACCCCATTTTTTTTTAGCTTACTCGTTAACTCCTCGCCAAAAATCACCTTTTCTTCTTTTGTCAAAAGTGCCTTTTTATCGGTCAAATATAGAATAATATTTTCTGGCATTTTAAAACCATATCTTGTTTTTAACACATTTAATGAGTTTGCATAGTTTTGAATAAAACCAGGTTCAGAATGAATATTATCTATTAATATCCACTGTTGTTTAGTTACTTTTAGTAAATGCTCTATGTCGCCATACTCTGAGAAAAATTCCATTGTATTCGGGTTTAATTGAAACAATAATGTGCTATTAGGGAGCTCATTAACGAGATCTTCAGTATATTTTTTGCCTACAACGCCTCTTCCTGAGCGAATAATAATTTTGACAGTATCGTTGATTTTTTGCGGATTAGCATTCACATTGATTTTATTAATCATTAACCATAATGGTGTTTCTAATATTCCAATATTTTCATATTCACGAATTAGTTCACTTCTAAAATCACTATTAAATTGAGTATCTTTCGCATTTAACTTTTGTTTAAAAATAGCGTATGCATCATGATTAAAAGCCAATTTTTTAATCAAATCAATATCGATTTTATACTCATTATTTGGATCCCTAAAAATATCCATAGCAGTAGAATGCTCATCTTTGATTAATTGCCAAATTTCTAACTCACCACTTCTTAGCTCATCGATAAAATATAAACTGGCATGCTTTCCATTAATATAGCTCTGTTGGTTAGTTTGGTTAATATTAATTTCCAACCGCCAATTTTTAGTAGACTGTTTTTCCCCTGCTAAATTATATGGCCAAGTTATTTTTTTACTGTCACTCGTGATACCGATAGGTCGATTATAACCTACTACTGGAAGGTATATTCCATACTTAGCTAATTCGACACTTGCCCTAAAAACAAAGTTTTCATTTACCCCCCCGCGTCCTAATTGGCAGCCTGCCAAAACAATCTTATTAGGTGGATATGCCTTCAGTACATCATTTTTAAGATACTTCAAACCTGTAATAAGTTGGTAAGCTTGGTACCCTTCAAAGTGGCTTTGCTGGTTACGTCCAGTATATTGACCATGGCCAATAACCACCCAACGTATTTTCCCGTTAACTTGAGTTTGTAAATCACCATGTAGTACTTTCCACTGTTCATTTTTAATATCAAACTGTATAACAAGTGAATTACTAGGAAATTTTGCTAATAATCTCCCTGTTGATTTAGCTGCTGAGTCATCACCTCCTATTTGGATTAAAACATGATAATTATATGTCGAGTCACTTGTAGGCCGACTCATTAAATGATGAAAAATTGTAAGCCTTGTGAATTCATCTATAGGATTAAACCAGTTAGATATATTTTTAAGTTCGGAGGACTGCTCCCCTACTAATGGCCTGCCATCTATGTGTTCTGTTAAAAATATAAAATCATCATTTTTATTAATTATTTCATCATTAGTTTTCTTATCATTTATATTTATCATCTAAATTTTCATTCCTTGTCAAATTAAAACCCATCTTCAACTTAACAAGATTGCCACATCAGTAAAATATATAAAAAAACAATTAAGATTAACTACAACTAACAACGCTCAAGATAATTTCTCTATTAAAATATAAGCCATCAAATCGATATGATACACAATCATTTTAATGATTATATTATGTTTACTTGTAATTATATTATATGCATGTAATTATTTGGATTCATTTCTACTTTCTGCGAAGGCCATATATGAACAATTTCGAATTTTATAACCCCACTCGTATCATGTTTGGTGAAGGTAAAATCAGTGAACTTGACCGAGTTATCCCTAAAAATGCTAAGGTTCTTATTTTATTTGGCGGTGAAAGTGCAAGAAAAACAGGAACCTTAAATGAAGTTGAGCAAGCTTTAGGATCTCGAACATTCGATCATTTTGGTGGAATTGAGGCTAATCCTCGTTATGAAACCTTGATAAAAGCGGTCGATAAAATTGAAAAGGAAGGCTTTGACTACTTGCTGGCTGTTGGTGGCGGTTCGGTCATTGATGGCGTTAAATTTGTTGCGGCAGCGGTAAATTATCCAGGTGATAAGTGGGAAGTGGTCACCAATAGAGGCACTACCATAAATACTGCGCTACCGTTTGGAACTGTATTAACATTACCTGCTACAGGTTCTGAAATGAACAAAGGTTCTGTGATTACTCGTGAAGAACTACACTCTAAACTTGCATTTATGAGTGACCACGTATTTCCTCAGTTCTCTATTCTTGACCCAGTCAAAACCTATACCTTACCGGCTCGTCAAATCAGTAATGGTGTCGTTGACGCTTTTGTTCATGTGATTGAACAATATTTGACTTATCCAGTAAATGCCTATGTACAAGATGCATTTGCAGAAGGTTTATTGAAGACATTAATCGAAATTGGACCTAAAGCGCTAGAGACTCCGAAAGATTATGATATTCGGGCTAATTTAATGTGGACAGCCACATTGGCTTTAAACGGTTTAATCGGTGTTGGTGTTCCACAAGACTGGTCTACACATATGTTAGGTCATGAAATTACTGTGTTGTATGGTTTGGATCATGCACAAACACTCGCGATTGTTCTACCGTCCATGCTGACAGAAAAATTAGCCCAAAAACAGGCCAAATTAGTGCAATATGCCGAACGAGTTTGGGGAATTACGTCAGGTACAGAACAAGAGAAAGCACTCAAATCCATTGAGTTAACTCGAGAGTTCTTTGAAAAAATGCGAGTGGGTACTCGTTTCAGTGACTACCAGCTGAATCAAGATGTTATTGAGCCCTTAGTCAATAGCTTGGCTGCACATGGTATGGTGAAATTAGGTGAGCACCAAGATATTAATTTAGATATTAGCCGCCGAGTATATACTGCCGCTTTATAATGTTTACTTCTTTCGAAAAGGTGCAAAATTGCACCTTTGAGGTTATTGACAAAGCGGGATAAAAGCGTGGTTTTTCCCGCTTTGTGTTATCAGCCGAAAATCAATAATTTGATTTTCCTCGTTTATTTTCAAAACCTATTAGACTTGCCGCCAAGCATAATATGTTTGGCGGCAAGTCTGAAAGGTGCAAATTTGCACCTTTTTCTATTTTAACGTCAAGATTCCTTCGCCTTATAACTCACTTTAAATTCTTGGTGATTACAACAGCATATAACATTTAATTATCAAGATTGTATTTCATATTGCCAGATTTTTAATTGAGAATGGTACATTAGCATCAGCAAAATATTGTTTTCAATTTTGAGCATTAATCACCATATCTCACCGCAGTAAATTTAGGTATTTTATAGCTTACAGAACATCTGAAACAAATCTATAACAACAATTAATGAGTTAGGTTGTGTGCCATGTTATCTAAATTTAATATATCAAACAGTGCATTACTTGCATCGTCACTGCTCTTAACTATTGGGCGTGGTGCGACATTACCCTTCATGGCTATTTACCTGACCCGTGAATATAAAATGGCTATTGATATTGTTGGTGTTGCAATGTCAATGGCTATGATAGTCGGTGTTTTATTTAGCATGGGTTTTGGCATGCTAGCTGACCGCGTAGACAAAAAACGCTGTATGTTATTTGCTGTTATCGCCTTTATTTGTGGGTTTATTGCAATACCTATCGTTAATAATGCAATTTTAGTTATTATTTTCTTTTCACTAATAAATTGCTCTTATTCCGTATTCTCTACGGTACTAAAAGCGTATTTCGCAGATACCCTCACCGTTGCATTAAAAGCAAAAATATTTTCCTTAAACTATACCTTTATTAATATAGGCTGGACCGTTGGCCCACCAATTGGTACTTGGTTATTAATGTATAGTATTAACTTGCCATTCTATTTAGCCGCAATTTCTGCCGCTTTTCCGATCTTTTTTATACAAAGGTTTGTACAGAGCATAAAACCGACACCATTAGGAGAAGGCCAAATCCGTAAATGGAACCCTGTCGCTATGCTGCTAGACCAAGTGCTAGCTTGGTTTATTTTATCAACGTTCTTAGGCTCATTAGTTTTCGGTACTTTTACGACGTGGATATCCCAGTACGCCATTACTGTAGCGGACAGCGATTTCGCTCAAGTGGTGATTGGCGTTATTTTGCCTGTGAATGCGATTGTCGTGGTGACGTTGCAATATACCGTCGGAAAACGCATCACCCCAGATAATTTAAGAAAATTAATGACATTAGGCAGTCTATTTTTTATTTTAGGGTTGGCAACCTTTATGTATGCCCATGAAAATTTATACCTTTGGGCTCTTGGTGCCTTTATTTTCACTCTAGGTGAATTAATTTATGCCCCTGGTGAATATATGCTGATTGATAGTATTGCACCAGACGGAATGAAGGCCAGTTACTTTTCGGCCCAATCTCTAGGGCTGCTTGGTGGTGCATTTAATCCGATGTTAACAGGGGTTGTATTAACAGAACTTCCACCCTATTTTATTTTTATTATTCTTATGTTTATTACATTTTTAGCTTGGCTATCCATGTTAAATGGAATGCGTCTAAGAAAGAAAAACTATTAATTTCCCAATAGCACTCTTTTCTCCACTAAAAAACCATTTTCGGTGGAGAAAAATAAGCTATCTACTACCTTTTTATTCTCTGTCTTATCGGGAAAACTAAAAAAATAGCTGAGCTCAAGAATATAACAATCATGATCATAGAAATCACAAGGTGACCTTTCGAAAAAAATAAAGAAAATACGGGTAGTGCAGATAATAAAACCAAGTTGTTCACACTCTCGGATATCGACAAGACAAAACCTTTATTCTCTGCACTTTGCCTTGCTAACATTGCGGTACTTATTGGAGATGCTAATCCCAACATCCCCCCAAGAATAGTTAAGCATAAACCATGACCAATTAACGAAAGCCACCCACTAAGAAATAACATAATCGCAGCCATGATTATTAAAATAATAACAATCAGTTTTGTATTATTTGACATCTTAATCCTCTCTGTTCTTGCAACCAAACCATTGCCACATAATAATCCGACCCCGAATAATCCCATTAGACTGCCAACTTCAACGCTTTCTAAGTGTGATCTTTGCCTTAATATTTCACCCGCAAGCAGAAACATACAGACTGACACCCCATTCCATAGACCTTTCGCTAATATAAGTCGAAAAATACCTTTTTGTTTAATCGCTATGAAAGATAATTTTTTACTGGTTACTTTTTGTGAACGAGGTAGTGTAAATAACCCCATGATGAATACCACTAAGCACCCTACCGCGGTATAAATAAATGGAGCGTACCACGCAAAATACTGAACTAATGCCCCAGCGATGATAGGCCCGGTAATAATACCGACAGTCATTCCCATCATAATGTTTCCCATTGCTGCAGCTTGCTTACTTTCGCTCATCACAT
The DNA here is from genome assembly GCF_028482485.1 of Providencia sp. PROV116. Taxonomy (NCBI): domain Bacteria; kingdom Pseudomonadati; phylum Pseudomonadota; class Gammaproteobacteria; order Enterobacterales; family Morganellaceae; genus Providencia; species Providencia sp. PROV116. Next base: position 63,702 of record NZ_JAMPQO010000002.1, read on the forward strand.
CAGCAATAAGGGCAAAGATAACCGGAACAAGTGCGGCAGATGCTAATCCACCAAATCCTCTTAAAACTAGTGCAATCAATAAATTAGGTGCAAAAATAATAACCAAGCTATCAAGTGATAATAACAAAAGAGCCATGAGTACAATTTTTCGTTTATCAATTCGATCTGATAAGTAACCAATAATAGGCGCTGCCAAGGTATAGGCCAGTGCATAAGCTGATATCAACCAAGCAATTTGGTCGGGCTGAACATGAAAAACATTCGCTAACGGCGATAAAATCGCCGATAACATGAATTCTGCGGTACCCACAAGGTATACCGCTACTGCGCATAAAAGCAGCAGGTAATGAGTAGATATCATAATATTCTCGTTTTGATATACATTGAATTTTCCAATCATTGTTTATGATTGGAACTTATAGAATTTGAATTTTAAAAAAGTAGTTGAGGTAAGTTCTTTGGTAGCGAGCCACTAGGGCGCAGTCAAGCTGACTACTGGAAAAATTGAGATATTAATTGGGATAGCATACTGAAAGTATGAGGCTGAAGAGATACCTATTAAATCTTAAATATTAATTAAATTCAAGTAATACCGACTAAGTTAAATATATATTAACTATCATTTAATCATCTTGAATTCAGAAGAGTTAATTCTCACACTTATTTTATTATATCTTTATTTTTGATATGTGAACTCTCCTATAAAAAGGGACTAATTCCTACAATTAATCGATGATTTGCCTCTTCCATATCAAAAAAAACTCACATTAACTATTTTATAATGCTCAAACAATAACAAGATGGGTGCTTCCATGTTTGGTTATTAAATTAATTGAAAAGAACAGTTTATTTAATAATTACATTAAAGCATGTTTAGGCTAACGGAAGGTGTATAAACATGAATATCACTGCTCGGCTAAAATTCGTTTCATTTCTTCAATTTTTTATCTGGGGCTCATGGCTGGTTACTTTTGCGTCTTACCTCTTCAATACCTTACATTTCAAAGGTGGTGAAATTGGCCTGATTTTTAGTACATTAGGCATCTCAGCTTTATGTTCACCGATTATTATCGGATTTATTGCAGATAAAATTAATAACCGAAAACTGGTGTATATTGCTTCACATATTATTTCTGCTGTATTTTTGATCGCAATGGCGCATAGTGACTCAATAACCTTGCTATTTATTATGACATTAGTTCACCTAATGTTTTATATGCCAACTATTTCCGTTTGTAATAGCATTGTTTTTGAGATGTTGAGCGCAAAAAAACTCGATTCGGATGTTTATTTTCCCAAAATACGCGTTTACGGCACCGTAGGTTTTATTGTTGCTATGTGGACAATTAGCTTATTAAAATTGGAAATGAGTTTTTATCAATTATATGTAGGTGCGATCGCATCCGTAGTCCTCAGTATCTTTTCTATTTTCTTTATTTCAACACAGACCTGTAAAATTGAGAAAAAAGAACAGAAATTTAGCTTTAGTTGTCAAAATATTATTTTACTCTTTAAAAAGGGGCGAGTTGCAGTATTCCTATTTTTTGCCATGCTATTAGGTTCTGTCTTACAAATTACCAATACCTTTGGCGTTCCCTTTTTACAAGATATGTCATTAATGCCTGAAGCTAGAGGCTCGGTTTTTTCTGAATACCCCACTATCTTTTTATCGATATCGCAATTTTCAGAAATTGTCTTTATTTTACTCTTACCGCTGTTACTCAAAAAATTCAAAATTGAAACCATCTTATTTATGAGTATGATTGCATGGATTTTACGACTAGGCTTATTTGCTTATGGTGATTTCACTGCGATTGGTACACTGGCATTATTTTTATCCATGGTTGTATACGGCTGTGCATTTGATTTCTTTAATATCGCAGGAGCACTATTTTTGGAAAAAGAAATTGCCCCCGAATTTCGTTCAACAGCACAAGGCGTATTCACCACATTAGTCAACGGTTTTGGCACATTTTTAGGCGCGGTATTATGTGGTTGGGTTATCGAACTTAATACCGTTAATGGTGTTGTAGATTGGAAAACCTTCTGGATGATTTTTACAGGCTACACTGCCAGTTTTACGCTTCTCTATGTGATTTACTTATTCTATTCTAAAAATAGTCAACCGAAACCCACCATTCAATGACTCTTATTCCCCTTATTCATGACTCATATCTACTGAATAAGGGGTTTTATATTATTTTAAGCTTGTGACTTTTAATGCTTCCCCTAATATTTTAATTGCATTGCGTCGCCTTGCTATTAATGGAAGCGCATAGTTTATTCGCAAATGATTAAGGAAACATCCGCCGGTCGAGAAATGTTCCCCTGTTAAAACGGTGACTTTATTACGATGTAGAATATCGAGTAATTTACGACTATTAACCGGTAGATGTTCAACCCACAATGAAAATCCTCCTTGTGGCCGCGAAATACGAGTATTAGCAGGAAAATGGGTTTCAACTAACTCTTTATATTGGCATGTTACTTCTAAAAGTAAAATTTTAGTTTTAGATATTATATTGTGTTTACTAAACAGCACCTATTATATATTAATATAGGTGCTGTTTATTTTAAATATTCTAACTAAGGTAGTTCACTAGATATAATTATATGAATACTATGGTTACCCGTGATTCCCTTAGCTATCATTAACTATTATCTGCCTTATACTGAGCTTCTTTTAACAATAGCGCTTGTTTTCGGTCAATGCCCCAACGATAGCCTGAAAGGTCACCATTACTCTTAACCACTCGGTGACAAGGAATAGCGACAGCTAACATATTTGCACCACAGGCATTAGCAACCGCTCTGACGGCACTAGGCTTGCCAATTTTTTCTGCTATATCACTGTAACTTACTGTTTTTCCTACTGGAATATTACGTAAAGCTTGCCAAACGCGTTGTTGAAATGCAGTGCCTTGAATGTCTAATGGTAAGTTTAAACCAATTTCAGGTGCTTCAATAAAACCTACCACCTGAGCTACCAGTTGCTCAAAGCCGTCATCTCCTCCAATCAGCTCTGCTTTTGGGAATTTATCCTGTAAATTATTCAATAACTGCTCAGGATCATCCCCTAACAAAATGGCGCAAACACCTATCGGACTTTGTGCAACCAATAGTGTCCCTAATGAGCAAACCGCAAGAGCAAAATAAATTTTACTGCCACCCCCTCCTGATTTCCATTCACTCGGTGTCATTCCTAGTCGTTGAGATGAGGCTTCATAAAAGCGACTATTTGATTGATAACCCGCATCATAAATAGCGTCAGTAATTCGTTTTTTTTCTTGAAGCCGTTGTTGCAATGTTTTATGGCGAAATGCATCCGCATAGGCTTTTGGTGTTAACCCTATTTGCGCTTTAAACAAACGGTGAAAATGGTAGCGACTCATACCAATGTAACTAGCTAACGCAGCCAAACTCACCGTTTGCTCTTGCTGTTCAATATAACGACAAGCTTTCTCAATTTGCTCTTGATAAAATTGGGTTAATTGTGATGTTTCTGTCCGTAAGCGTTTTCCTGCACGATAGCCTTGTTCAATAGCTTGTTGCTCATTATCAAAAAACTCAACATTATTTCTATTTGGTAAACGGCCAGCAGCAGACGGATGGCAATAAATAGCAGAGTTTCTTACACCGTAAACAAAGTGACCATCCGCGGCTTTATTCCTTTCAACCACCGCTTGCCATCTCTGTTCTGGCGTATTCCACAAATTTTTAGTTGTCATCATGTCGCCCTTCTTTAGTTAATTGCATTAATTATGACAAACTACAATTGCAAAAAACTCCGAACATTGCTTTTTAATTCAAGTTTTATTTATTCCGTGCGAGGAATCCTTTTAATCCACTTAACGGTGATTTTACATTAATCATCAAATGGAGAATAAGTACAATAAAATTAGTTGCATGCAATTTCAGTTTCCATTTTAGTATCGGATTTTTTGCGAAAAACAACCAGAATAACCATAATTCCCAAAACAGCGACTAGTGCCCCCATAAAACTAATCATTGAATAGCTATACCCATAGGATAAAACTATCCCACCAATTGCTGCACCAATAGCATTTCCTAGATTAAAGGCTCCTATATTAACGGAGGACGCTAAGGCTTGCGCACCTTTTGCTGCATTCATGACTAACATTTGAATAGGAGGAACAATACCAAAACTAAAAATACTCCATATCATTAGGCCAACACCCGCACCAAATGCATTTACCGCAATAAATGGGAATATAGCCATGCTTAATGCCAACATAATGAAAAATATTATTAAAGTGCTAAAAAGTGACTTATCTGCAAATAACCCACCAATATAATTACCAACAGTAAAACCTATACCGATAATCACTAACATTATTGTGACCATTTGGTCTGAAGCCTGAATAAAATTCATTAACATTGGTGTAACATAGGTATACAACGTAAACATTGCGCTCGCACCTAACACAGTAGATAACATGCCTAACAGGACTTGAGGGCGCCGTAAAATACGCAATTCATTTTTTACATCCACTTTTGTCCCCATTAGGTTATTTGGTAAAGCCCAAATTAAACTTATAATCGTCAAAATGCCTAAAATTGAAATTAAATAAAATGCCTGCCTCCATCCTACGACTTGTGTTAATTTCGTCATCAAAGGTACGCCACCGATATTAGCTATTGTTAACCCCATGAACATAGCCGCTATTGCACTTGCTTGTTTTCCTGGAGGAACCACGCTTGCCGCAACAATTGCGCCTAATCCAAAAAATGCACCATGATTTAAACTAGTAATAAAACGAGAAAGTGACAGGGTCATCAAATCAGGTGACATTGCCGATAATACATTCCCAATAGTGAAGATCGACATCAAAAATACTAATGCTATTTTAGGGCGCCTCTTGACTAACAATAGCGTCATAATAGGTGCACCAACCATAACGCCAAGGGCATAAATAACCACGATCACCCCCACAGAAGGAATGTCTTCTTTAAGATTGTCCGCAATATAAGGAAGCATTCCCATTGGTGAAAATTCTGTTGCTCCAATAGCAAAAGCCCCTATTGCTAACGCTAGTAATGCCGTGTTAATTCTCATTTAAAAACCTTATTGAAATAAATTATTAACATTTTTATTAATGAGCAGAATTTTTTCACATTGATACTCAATGAAAAAGGCGTTAAGGTGAAAATAACTTTTGCCGGATATGCAATAATGAGAATAACTTTTGAAGAGCTTCAGGCCTTTATTAGCGTTGTAGATTGTGGTTCTATCACCGCAGCAGCAGAGCAATTAAACATGACAATATCGACAGTAAGTCGTTTATTACTCAGGCTTGAAGAAAAAATAAATACGACGTTAATCTACCGAACAACTCGTTCAATTAAACTTAGTGATGAAGGCGCTGCATTTTTGCAGAAATCGCGAAAAATAGTTGAACTAGCTCAAGAAGCTGAAGATATGCTCTCAATACGACAGACTGTTCCTTCAGGTAAATTACGGATAGATGCATCAACTCCCTTTTTGACTCATGTTATTGCCCCATTGATTCCACAATTTTATGCACTTTATCCGCAAATCGAACTTGAGATCCATAACTATGAAGGAATTACTAATCTGTTAGAAAAACGAATTGATGTAGCTTTTCGTATTGGAGTCCTCAAAGATTCTTCACTCAATGCCACCTTATTAGGTTTTAGTCGACAACGACTCGTTGCCAGCCCTGATTATCTTGAAAAATATGGCGTACCGGAAAGTATTGAAGAATTAAAACAACACTGTTTATTAGGCTTCACTCAACCTGATTCATTAAATATTTGGCCAATAAAAACTCATGATGGGAATTTATTTAAGGTTTCACCTGATATTTCAGGCACTAGCGGTGAAGTTTTATTTCACCTTGCAGTTCAAGGGGCTGGCATTTTATGTTCAGCTGATTTCGTCACATTAGACGCTTTCGCTCGTGGTGAATTAGTACAAGTATTAGAAAAGAAAACCATTAAAACTCGCCAACCTATAAATGCCGTTTACTATCGTAACCAAGCTGTTTCACCACGCTTACGCTGTTTCATTGAATTTATAAAAAAATACTCAACAAAGATTGAACCACATTAATATTATTTATTTTTCCGTTCTTTTTGTTCAATGCGTTTTTTAAATCCCGTTAACGTCACCCCTGTATGCCGTTTAAAGTAGCGACATAAATAAGATGTATCTTCAAAGTTTAATTCATCCGCAATTTGCTTAATGGATAAATTACCAATTTCTAATAATGCCTTTATTTCTAGAATCACTTGCCTATCAATCAATACCTTTGGTGAGTCTTTAAAAAAACTTTGACTAATTTTAGATAAGTAAAATGGTGTGATCGACAATTGCTCCGCATAAAATTTCACTTCTTTATGCTGTTTACAGTAGGTCGTAATTAAGCCCCAAAAACGCCAGCACAGTTGCTCTTGGCGGCTTTTATTTTCTGGTTTGATAGAAGTGTGTTGTGCATGATTACTAATTTCTAAAAATAAATTTTGCAAATGATTTTTTAATTGTAATAGCCCATAGCCACTCCAGTTAGACACGATAGTTAGAAGAATATATCTCCAGCTTTCAAATAGTGTAGCTTTTTCTAATGGCGTTGAAATTACAGGGAAGTCATTAAAAAAAGCAAAAAGTTGATGTGGTAATGCATAAGCAATTTCTACTGCTAGCTTTTTATCAATCAACCAATACTCCAAACGAAATTTGCGTGATTTGGCTTGTAGCATTGCAAAGGAATCATCGTACAAAACGATTATGTCGTTTTTTCGTACTGGATACCGTTTGAAATTAATATTGAATATTGCATATCCTTGCTTGCACACACAAACCGCCACATAAGATGTTTTAATCGGTTTAAATTGCATTTTATCCATATTGCTTTCACCAATCCGAATGACTTCAGGCAAATCAATTTGATAATTTTTTAAATGCATCATGAGCGTTGTACTTTAATTTGCACCGTATCGCACTACCATAACACATAAGTTGTCATAAGTACCTAAAATGAACAAATTATGCCCTTATTTTATTTCTATAAATACCTAAAATAACTTTCAAGTTAGGAGATGGCGTAATGAGGAGATAATAAAATGGTACTTACAACAAATAGGTTAATATTGCGTCCTTGGCAAGAAACAGATGCCGCGGATTTATATTTCTATGCAAAAGATGAAAGAATTGGCCCAATCGCAGGTTGGCCTGCTCACAAAAGCGAAGAAGAAAGTCTTTCTATCATCAAAAATATTTTTATGCGCGATGAAATTTACGCTGTGACGTTAAAAAATGAGAACCAAGCTATTGGCTTGATTGGTTTATCATTCAGCCATGAAAGTAATTTTCCTATTGGTGAAAATGACGCAGAAGTTAGCTATTGGGTTGGTGTACCGTTCTGGGGAAAAGGCATTATTCCAGAATCAATTAACGCCATCATTCACCATGCTTTCACTGATTTAAAATTAGATAATTTGTGGTGCGGTTACTTTCAAGGTAACGAACAATCTAAAATTGCTCAAGAAAAATGTGGCTTCAAATACTATGCAACTCTTGAACCACAATTTATTGAATTAATTGGCGAAACTAAAACAGAAGATATTAGTAAAATAACAGCTAAAGAGTGGCAAGCTCGACAGTAATATTTGATTCTATCTATACATATGGCCAACATTTATCTGTTTGGCCTTTTTCTTATTAATTTATTGTCACAATGTATTTCAAACTACATAAAATTATTCTACCGTGTTCCTATTAATGCTATGATTTTTCAACAATTATAAAATTCATATTTTCTCTCGGATCACAGGTAAACACATGCAGGACTATGGTATTTGGACCGTTATCACTCCCATTGTGACTATAATATTGGCGATATTAACTCGCCAAGTCATGCTTTCATTAATGTTAGGAATACTCGTTGGTTTTACTGTCATTCATGACCACAACGTATTATTAGGTGTACAAGGTACCGTTGATGGTATTATTGATACATTTTCATCTGCAGGAAATACGCGAACAATTGTCTTTATGGTTATGATCGGTGGGATCATGAGGCTTGTTGTGGTTACAGGTGGCGTTCGTGCTTTAGTTCAGTTACTTACCAATAAGACAAAATTAATTAAAAACCGTAAATCTACTCAGTTGCTCGCCATTATCATTACTTCTCTTATTTTTATTGAAAGTTCAATTAACCAATTAGTCGCTGGAGCTTCAACTAAAAATCTCGCACGACAATATGGTGTTGCCCCTGAAAAAATGTCCTATATTATCCAAACTGCGTGTGTTTCTGTTTGTTCCTCTGCCATCATCAATGGGTGGGGAGCGGTAATAATGGGGTTAATTGGGGTACAAATTTCCCAAGGGCTGATTCAAGGCGAGCCTTTTGATATTTTAATTACGTCGATTGGTTACAATTTAATGGCGTGGTTATCCATTATAACGATCCTATTCTATGTATTTACTAATATTTCATGGGGTCCCATGAAAAAAGCAGAAGATACATACCAACAAAATTTTATTGCTGGGAACATTTCTCAATTACAACGTCAGGATAACGAAGAAGAGATTATTGACCACCCTAACGCTCATTCTACATTAAACTTCTTTATACCTATTTTATCTACGGTATTAATGGTCCCTATCGCACTATATATCACAGGTGATGGTGACTTTAGTAAAGGAAGCGGTTCGACATCCGTATATTGGGGAGTCATGTTTGGTACTATGGTATCTTTCTGTTGGTTTATCGGTCGACGGTTACTAAATATTGATGCTTTCTTTAAAGAATTGTTTATCGGTTATGCCAATATGCTAAAAATTAGCTCCATTATGATTTTAGCATTCTTAATGGGAAATGTTTCTGCTGAGTTAAATACAGGCGCTTATATTGCTGAAGTCACTCAAGGCGTTATGGCCCCAGGTTTTTCTATTGGTTTTATCTTTATAATTAGCGCCATTATGTCCTTAGCAACAGGCACCTCTTGGGGTACTTTCGCAATAATGATCCCTATCGGAGTTCAATTAGGTTTATCTGTAGGAATGCCTGTGGAATATATGATTGGTGCAGCAATTTCTGGCTCAATATTTGGCGATATGACCTCTCCAATTTCTGCGGATGCTATTGTTGCATCAATGGCGACAGACTGCGAACATATTGAGCATATTCGAACACAGATGCCTTATGCACTAGTGACTGCCAGTATTGTTCTTGCTATTTACCTTTACCTTGGTTTCTCTTATTAATTATTGGGAATTTAGATGTCTCTTCAACAACGACTAGCACAGTTTGCAAAAATAGATTTACTTAACGCATCGACTCCGCTTAATCGATTGAATAATTTATCGCGTAAGTTTGGTCGTGAGATTTATATAAAGCGTGATGATATGACTCCCCTTGCCATGGGGGGAAATAAACTACGTAAACTAGAATTTTTAATGGCTGATGCATTAGCCAAAAAAGCAAAAATTATTGTTACTGCGGGGGCAATTCAATCAAACCATGTCCGCCAAACTGCTGCAGTTGCCGCTATGCATGGGCTTGAATGCGTTGCATTGTTAGAAAATCCAATTCAAAGCGATAATCCTAACTTTCTTCATAATGGTAATAAATTATTAACTGATTTATTTGCCACTCGTTGTGTTATGTGTGACGAACTAAACGATCCTCAATCTCAACTGGAAGAATTAATAAAAACACTTTCTCTTAAAGATGCCTATATTGTCCCTGTTGGAGGGTCAAATGCATTAGGTGCCTTAGGCTATATTCAATGTGCTATTGAAATAGCTCAGCAGAAGCCAGAACATATAGAATTTGACAAAGTTATTGTTGCCTCCGGGAGTGCTGGAACGCATGCAGGGCTTGCCATTGGCTTGCAAGAACTATTACCACAAAGCCAAGTAATTGGTGTCACCGTTTCAAGAAAACAACAAGACCAAGCCCCTAAAGTTGAAACATTGCAATTCGAACTGGCTCAATGGCTGGATCTAACTAAAACACCCAAAGTACAACTATGGGATAACTTCTTTACCCCCATGTACGGAATGCCAAACCAAAAAGGCCTCGCAGCAATCAATTTATTAGCGAGGCAAGAAGGTATTTTATTAGACCCAGTTTATACTGGTAAAGCCATGGCTGGATTAATTGACTACTTAGAAAACTCTGAAGAAAAAACCCCCATTCTATTTGTTCATACAGGTGGAGCCCAAGCGTTATTTGCTTACTCAGATATTAGCCAAACAATTAAATAATCATCATCAGATAAAAGGGCTAATTAGTCCTTTTATCTTCTCTCTAATACCAAAAATGCTCTACTTTTCCTCTTCTATGACATTTATCAATTGATTGCTATACACTGATAAAGCACAGGAGAAAACATTTATGAACCAAGTTCCCCATATACTAAGAAAAGCAACGAAACACGACGCGTTATTGCTACATAAAATAGGTACGGAAAGTTATTTGCATCATTTTGCTACATTATGGAATAGCCAAAATGAACTTAACTCATATTTAAATCAAGAATACAGCACAACTAAAATCACTGAAGACCTTAATCAACAGCATATTGATTAGTATGTTATTGAAAATACGAACCCAATCGGTTTAGTAAAACTAACCTATCACTCCTGTATACCTGAAACTAATTTAGTTGGTACTTTGTTAAATAAGCTTTACTTTTCTCCTGGTGCTACAGGTAAAGGTTATGGAAAAACCGTATTTAAATTTATTGAAGCGCTCGCAAAACAACAAGGTGACTCTTTGCTATGGCTAGATGTTCTCGCAAGTAACTAAGTATTCCCAAAAAATTAATATTCCGCCAATAAAGGTCACTGTACTGAGTTGCTCATTAAGAAATAGAGTTCCCACAATAACCGCACTCAACGGATTTAGTGCAATAAATACCCCTGCACCCGCAGCCACTAATGGTGAACCCCCTTAGCCCACTAGTTAAGCGTAGTATTGCTTTTGCTGTTATTAACGAGAACCAAGCATCACCGGCAACAAAGGTATTTTTACAAATTGCCAAAAAACTATATTCGTGATCAGTCAGTGCTATTCAGCAATTGGTAAGTGATTACGTATAAATATTGCTCGTTTGGGTAAATCTCTTTGATAAGCGCTTTCAACGTCTCTAGACTCATGGCTTCTTGCTTAGCGTGGTATTCAGAAATGTCATCATAAGAAATGGGCTCTACCGACAATATTTTAATATCAGTATAATATTCACCTGTTTCCAGCGCGTATACCTTCACAATAGTCCCAGGAACATAATCGCTCTCGCTTTTATCACGGATAGTGATAATTTTTTTACCGGAAACCACCAGTGGAAGTAAACGCTCAAAAAAGGTTATCGTGTCTGGGGCGTTATTCATAATAATTCTCTTATTTTTATACAATGTCTTTTCTAGGAAAACCTATTTTCTTATAAACCCAATAAATTGCAATAAAATGGTTCTTTTCGTGCTTTCAATTATACGAATACTATAGCGATCATTGTGTTTTATATACAATCAAGCCATAAAAATATTATCTACTACTATAAACTGAGTATACATAATGGATGACAATGAAAATTTGTTCTATCAACAAGAACACTATTTTTGGTCTGCAATATGTGCAAATGTAGTGAAAATCAGCAACCAAACTAGTGCTTACTTTTCTGAGCTACCATTGCCTATATTTAATTATATTTACCTCCACCAAGGTGCGCTCATTTCAGATTACGAGAAGGCTGAAATGCTGTTCAAACAACAAGCTAAGCCTTATGTCCTTGTTGTTCATGGCCAAATACGTTCTCTATTTGAGTCAGAAATAGTAACACGCGGGTTAATCTATGATGGTGAATCAACCGCAATGATTTTACCGCAAGACGTTTTATCTCAGTACAATTCACCACCGCAGCTTAATGCGGCTTTTCAGGTTGTGTTCAGCAATAATCAACTCAAGGATTGGGCTCAGCCGTTAATTACAGCATTCCCTGTCGATTCTGATACAGATGAAAGTGACTCAACTGTTACTGACGAGTATATTCGTTATCACCAAAGAGCACTTGATAAACAAACTAATATGGTGCATTTAGTCTTATTTGCAGATCAGCAACCAGTCTCAACCTTAACTATGACATTTAATAATGAAACAGCTCGACTTGATGATATTGGTACCGATATTCAATACCAAGGTAAAGGGCTCGCGACTTCACTTATTAAACATGCGCTATACCTTTGCCATCAACAAGGGGTTAAACAGTGTGTATTAGAGTCATCCAGTGAAGGGTTATCTATCTACAAAAGACTGGGTTTTGTACCTATATTTAATTACTACAGCTATATTTCGGAATGATTTTATTAAATGCATCTTAATAAACAAGGTGCATTTTATTTTACCTAAAAAAATAAGGCTCTAATGTAATCGCTAATAGCAACACGCCACCACCAATATTAATGTATTTCCGTAATATTGAGACGTTAAGGGAGGAAGAAGAAATAATTAAAGCGGAGCAAGAAAACAGCAGCCATAAAGCCATCATGATAATATGGATAAGTGATAATACTAGAAAATTAGCAAGTGACGGGTCAGTTCCTGCATATTTTGAAACAACGACTAAATATAAAATAATCGCTTTTGGGTTAAGTAAATTAGCTAAATAAGCATCTTTGACCGTGATTTTTTTTATTTCTTGAGAGCTTTCTCTTTTACTGGCATTAATTCCTGAAATGATCAATGAAGTAGCAAGATACAATAGATATAATGTACCTAAAATACCAATTAAATTCATTACCCACTGGTAAGAAACCAGTATTTTACTTAAACCAATTCCAACTAAAAAACCATGAGTTAAAATGCCTAATCCCGTTCCAATAATAGGTATAAACAGTCCTCTAATACCTTGGTTTAACACACTAGTTAAAGCAATCGCAAAGCTTGCTCCCGGTGACACGACAATGGGGAATAATATAACGATAAAGCCAAGTATATCCACTTTATTTTGTCACCGTTTGGTACCAATGTTGAATATCTGTCACAATTTGTTCAGTATGTAACTGCCCATCTTTATCTTTAAAAAAATGGTCTAAATCTTGATATGCTCGGTAGCTGACATGGGGATTACGAATTTGTTTCATCATATTATCTGTACCATGAGCATCCACGTTGGTATCCGCCATCGTTTGTATCACCAAATGTGGAGTTTTAACTGACTGGATAAGCTTTAAATTGTCAATGGTGAGCATCTCATACCACCATTTCGGGCCATGGCCGCTGACAAATTGGTCGTTATTTAATTGCTTTTGTTTTACCGCTTCTGCAAATTGTTTAAAACCTTCTTTTGAGTTAGCAATTTCTTCTTTAGGTGTATTATTTTCAATACTATACAGAACATCATTAATAAAATATTGTCCGCCGACATTCAATGCAACGGATGCGGTTATAAAGTTTTCTTGTGCAACAATTAAATTAGTTACCAGTGCACCTTCACTTCCGCCTAATAGCACTATGTGTTGATAATCATTTTTTAATTGTTGTAATACTGCTACATAATTATTGGCGCGTTCTAATGGCGAGTCTTTCGACATATAGTCAACAGGACACTCTTCTTCCGAAGCTTCTTCATCATTAGCCCCCACTAGGTTGTTTAACCCTGTTTTTTCAACTAATAAAATATCATTATCAGGAAATGCCACACCGAAATTTTTCAGCATGTTTGGGTTATTAATGACGCTTTTACAATCTGAGCCTTGTAATAGAACTAATAAGTCTTTTGATTTTTCGGCTTGTTTTTGGATTAAGTAATAATGTATTTCTTTGCCGGCAAAGTGCATAGTTTGCATATTCACAGATAAATCCTGAGCAAATACATCCAATGAATAAAGTGAAAGCAACAAGGTAATCATTTTTAGTTTCATTACACACTCATCATATTTATAAAAGCCTTTCGAAAATATTATATTGATTTTTTTATATCAAATAGCACCTAAAATGCCCTCACGGTACAAGATAAAAGTTAGACATATGGCCTATGCTTGTGCAATCTTTATTGCCATATTAGTAAACAAGTCAGTCGTTTGTTTATTCAATTCTGTTGTCATAACTAAGATTGAAATTTGTTCACAATTGGCAATCTTATACCTCGCAACCCCGGGTAATTTGTCTGCGGTCACCCCCATAATGACTTGATTACTGCGCTCAAAAAGCATTTTCTTAAATTTAGATTCTTCATAATCAAATATCGAAACTCCCATTTGCGGATCCAAAGCACAGCCACCAATAAAGCATTGGTCAAAATGGATTTGGTTGATTTGATTTACTGCAGAAATATCAATACTCGCGCCAACTTGGCGGTTTAATTTCCCACCAATTAAAATCACTTCATATAGTGGCTTCTTCATTAATTCTAATGCTATTGAGGGGGAATGAGTCACAACCGTCAATGATAGTTCCGAAGGTAAATAACGAGCGATTTCTAAGTTAGTTGAACCTGAATCAATAAAAATACAGGTATTTTGTTTGACTAGTTTATTGCAAGCCTTCGCTATTTTGATTTTTTCATCTTGGTTTTGTGTCGTTCTCTGCTCGAATGTGCCCTTTTCCTCAAGCATACTGACCGCACCACCATGGACTCGGCGGCAAACGCCTTCTTGTGCTAATTCATTTAAATCCCTACGAATGGTATGCTCTGAAACTTGCATTTCACGGGCTAAAGTCGTACAAACCACTCGCCCTTCATCTAGCAGTAGCTGGCGAATTTTATTTTGCCTTTGCTCTGGAAAAGCGACATAATCGAGCATGAAATTCCTCATTAATTTTTTAGCAATCATAATCGAGCAAGAAAAGATGTCAAACACTATCTTGTTCAAGCACTCGAGGACAACTAAATGTCGCACTCTCAGTTACCAGATAGCTTTTTCTTACATGAACTTGCCAATACTGCCGGTAAAATTTCTCTTGAATACTATCGAACAAATGAACTTAGTGTTATTGAAAACAAACCCAAAGCCAACTATCGCTTCGACCCAGTCACTCAAGCGGATAAGCTCGCAGAAAAAGCCATGCGAGAACTGATATCTAAACATTATCCAACGCATTCTATCATGGGTGAAGAATATGGAATAACGGGTACAGGTCCCATTCAATGGGTACTTGACCCCATCGATGGAACCCGCCCTTTCCTTTGTGGACTCCCTTTATGGGCAAACCTGATAGGCCTAACTGAGCATGGCAAAGCGGTCATGGGAATGATGAGCCAACCCTATATTGGTGAACGCTTTTGGGCAGACCAACACGGGAGTTGGACTAGTAGCTCTCACGGACAATATCGCTTATCTACTCGCAAACAAGTCAAACTCGAACAAGCCATCTTGCATACCACATCGCCTGAGCCTATAGCAGCACTGCCAGACATTCATTTTATGGCGCTTGAGAAACAAGTATTAATGACTCGCTATGGGGGAGAATGCTATGCAATGGCAATGTTAGCAGCGGGTAGAATCGATATTTGTGTCGAATTCGCACTGGAACCTTATGATATTGTTCCATTAATCCCTATTATAGAACGTGCTGGTGGCATAGTGACTACATTGGATGGCAGCCGAGCTGAAGCAGGCGGTGCTGTTGTAGCAACAGGTTGCCCATACCTTCATGAACAAATTCTGACTATCTTAAATACAGGTAGTTAATTTTATCTTTTTAAGAAGCCCTATAAAATGCAATCTACTCAACAAGTTAATAGCCATGTTTCCTTAATACCCGCTAAAAGGGAGCAAATTTCTACTCGAATTATTTTTTTTATTGCTGGTTTTGTTACCGCGGCCTGGGCAGCCATTGTTCCTTATGTCAAACTTAACACAGGAGCAAATGATGCCACCCTTGGCATGCTACTATTATGTTTCGGTGGAGGGGCACTTATTGCTATGCCGGTGACCGGAGCATTAGCGGCCAAGTATGGCTGCCGCCGCTTAATGGTTTTTTCCACTATCGCCTTTTGTTTGTTGTTCCCCATTTTATCTTCTTTATCGCAAGTTAACTTTATCATCGTTGCCTTATTATTTTTTGGAATTTTCATTGGCTTAACAGATTGCGCGATGAACATCCAAGCTGTTATTGTTGAAAAATCATCCGACAAGCCAATTATGTCTGGTTTTCACGGTTTTTATAGTGTCGGGGGAATAGCAGGCGCAGGTACCATGAGTTTGATCTTGCTACTTGGCGTTTCCGCGACAATGGCATCAATGATTATTTCAATTGTTGCGGTGGTTCTATTAGCGGCTTGCTATAACGGTTTACTCCCCTACGCTAACGCCCCAACTGGCCCCCTCATCGCTATCCCGAAAGGCATTGTTTTAGTTATTGGGGTTGTCTGTTTTGCCGTTTTTCTTGCTGAAGGCGCAGTTCTTGACTGGGGAGCTGTATTTCTAATTGAACACCATGGATTAAAAGAAACTTTAGGCGGTTTAGGTTTTGCGGCTTTCGCCACAACCATGACTATTGGCCGATTACTGGGCGACAAAATTGTTATGCGAGTCGGTTCTGCTCGTGTCGTATTTTTAGGTGCTTTGCTCGCTTGCCTTGGTTTTGTTATTGCTGTTTTATCTCCTCATCTCATATTTGCCATCATAGGTTTTGCATTAGTCGGTGCGGGTTCATCTAATATAGTACCGGTGATGTTTTCTGCTGTAGGGAAGCAAAAAACGATGCCAGAGGCTCTTGCCGTACCTGCAATTTCAACTTTAGGCTATTTAGGTATTTTGGCTGGACCTGCAGCTATTGGTTTTGTTGCTTTTCAATTGTCCTTGGCAACTGCATTATTATTAATTTCTGCATTATTAGTTATTATTGCTTTTGTAACTCGTTTTATCCGTGTGTAATTTTTTGAATCTCTTAAGGCTACTGCATTGTAGCCTTACACTCCGTTTTCTCTCATCAATTGTTCATATCTGATAAAAATGGGAACAATCGTGCTCTATTTATAGATTTCATATATATAATTATTCATTAAACTATTAAAATTCCATCTGATTTTTCTACTAGCGACTGCCATATATATACTGAGGCTAAATGAACCCTACCCATCAAAAAAAGATTATCATTATTGGTGCTGGCTTTGTTGGTACAACATTAGCTTGGTATCTATCAAGACAATCCGATAAGCAGGTCATTTTGCTTGATAAAGCACACGCTGGCCAAGGTGTCACACAGCATGCTTTCGCTTGGTTAAATGTGTCATATGGAAGGCCCGATGCATATAGTCAACTTCGACAACAAGCCCTCGTTGCATGGCATGAACTCGATAAACACACTGATGGAAAGTTAAAGATCCAGTGGACAGGTGCTCTCAGCTGGCAAGAAACAGATTCAGCAACTGCAGAATATGTCTACCATCACCAACAGAGTGGATTTAATGTCGAATTATTGGACAAGTCAACCGTACACAAGATGGAACCTTTCTTGTCTGCCTTACCTGAACTTGCTGCATTTTGCCCAGATGAAGGTAGCGTTGACCCGATTCATGCAACAAAAGCGTTGCTATCCCTTGCTATTGAACAAGGTGTTATCTATTTACCTCAGCAGGAAGTTCACACTATTTTGCAGGAAAATGGGCGCATAATTGGCGTAAACACCCATAAAAATACGTTTTTAGCTGAACAGGTTATCGTGACTGCTGGCGTAGACGCGGCTGCCCTTATGCAATCGCTTAATGTTGAATTACCTGTTACCTCCTCTCCCTCTATCATTGTGCGTATCAATGATTCCGTCGAACAAACATTGGTTCAACATATCATTTCAACACCACAAATGGAGCTACGACCGGCAGGTTCAGGTAAAATACTCTGTGCTGAAGATTATATTAGCGAAAAACCCGAGCACAGTGCAGTGGCTATCGCACAAAACGCCCTTACAACGATTAAAAATTCATTTATAGGTAGTAACACGTTAAATCTTGAAAACGCTTTCATAGGAATGCGACCTATACCTAAAGATGAGATGCCAATTGTCGGAAAAGTTGCTGATTTTGAAGGTTTATATATTATCAGTATGCACGCTGCGATTACGCTAGCGCCTTTGATATGCCAATTGGCTCAAGATGAAATCTTGCATGGAATAGAACAAGCCGCATTAGGCCCATATCGATTAACTCGTTTTGTATCAGGTAACTGACAAATGAATATTCCGTTGTACTATTTAAGACATTATCAATCGATTGAAAAAACATTTTGGACATCTATTTGTGAACATAGTATCCAGATCGCACAACACACAATTTGCTATTTAACGCCCCTTAATTCGCCGGCGTTTAACTTCATTTATTTGCAGCCTGACTCGACCAGTCACGCCTTTATGCAGGCTCACAACCTGTTTGTTTCACAGAAGAAAAACCATACTTTAGTGATCCCCGAAGAGATGCTCCAACAGGTGGTAACTGAGGCTGAGTCACTAGGTTACAAACGTGACAGCGTCACTACCGCAATGGCGTTAACCTTAGCAAAACAAAATGAGGTTGAACTGCCTGATAACCAAGTCGATATCGTCTTAGCGAATCACGATTTGTCTTTGTGGGCTAAGCCACTTGTTTCCGCATT
Source organism: Providencia sp. PROV116 (assembly GCF_028482485.1). Classification (NCBI taxonomy): domain Bacteria; kingdom Pseudomonadati; phylum Pseudomonadota; class Gammaproteobacteria; order Enterobacterales; family Morganellaceae; genus Providencia; species Providencia sp. PROV116. The sequence goes on from NZ_JAMPQO010000002.1 coordinate 82,282, forward strand.
TTATCTATCTGAAGAGCACGACCAGGTTATTAAAGAATATGTGCGTTATCATGAGGATGCTTTGCAACAAGGCGCACCACAATTTCACCTTGTGTTGCTCGTCAACGGAGAACCAGCGACCTCAATGACCGTAACAATTGAAGGAACGTTAGCCCGTTTTGATGATATTGGTACTGAGCCAAGCCATCAAGGTAATGGCTATGCATCACAACTCATTGATTATGCTTTAGCATTTTGCCGCCAGCAAGGTGTAGAGCACTGTTTCCTTGATGCTTCAGAAGCAGGATTTGACCTGTATAAAAAATTTGGTTTTGTGCCATTATTTCGCTACATCAATTATGTCTGGTGCAAATAATTTAAAGCAATAGTGTTATTTGTAGAGGCATCTAATCTGGGATCATTGTTCATACAATGGTTCCAAATTCAGTCATTTCCAGATCAACCCTAGTGACAAAATTGTCTGATGTTTACATATGAAAATTAATATTATTGGCACTAGTGGCAGCGGTAAAAGTACCCTTTGCCAGCAACTTTCTTTGTTATTAAATGTCCCTTCTATTGAGTTAGATAGCTTATATTGGCTAGCAAATTGGCAAGGTTCTTCGGATGATGAGCTTAACCAGAAACTCGCCGCTACATTAGATAAAGCGGTATCTGGATGGATTCTTGATGGCAACTATACACGGACTCAACCCATTAAATGGAAAGAAGTCGACATGGTGGTTTGGTTGGATTACTCCTTGCCTCGAACCCTTTATCAGTCGATTACGCGCACATTAGCGCGCATTCGTTCTGGACAAGAGCTGTGGGAAAATACAGGCAATAAAGAACGTTGGAAAAATGCCTTTTTCAGTCGCGATTCGATAATTTTGTGGCTGCTAAAGACTTACTATCCAAATAAGAAAAGAAACCTAAGTCATATGGTAAATTTCAATTTACGCCATATTCAGTTTGTTCGGCTCACCTCACCAAAAGAAACAAACTTATTTTTACAACAGATGAAGGCTCAAGTTCAGAGTAAATAAACATCTCGGTAGTCATAAAAACTACCGAGATAGTATTATCTCAGCGATTAAAGCTCATTACATGCCGTTTTCAACATCGCCGTTTGTTGAAATTTTTCAATTCCTAACTCAATTAAGCGGCTAATTAATTGCTGATAGGTCATACCGCCTTGCTGCCATAGTTTAGGGTACATACTGATATTCGTAAAACCAGGCAATGTGTTGATTTCATTGATAACAACGTCATTATTTTCTGTTAAGAAAACATCCACACGGGACATTCCATAGCAATTTAATGCGCGGTATGCGGATAAGGCAATCTCACGAATTTTATCACTCACCGCCTCATCTAATTGTGCAGGAGCAACGACAGATGCGCCATTCTCATCAATATATTTGGTATGGTATGCATAAAAACTATCGTGCAACACGATTTCACCACAAGGGCTGGCAAGAGGCGCTTCATTACCCAATACTGCACACTCAATTTCACGCCCTTTTACTGCACTTTCAATAAGGACTTTATTATCAAATAAAAAGGCAAAATCCAGAGCCGTTTCAAATTCCGATTTAGTGCTGACTTTGCTGATCCCAACAGATGAACCTTGATTTGCAGGCTTAATGAATAGCGGTAAACCTAGCAGTGCCACAGTGGCTTCAAATTCTGTTGTTGCACGTTCATTTTTAAACACCGTAATAAACGGGGCAATATTTAAACCTGCATCTCTAAGTAACCTTTTGGTAACGTCTTTATCCATACAGGCCGACGAACCTAAAACCCCCGGCCCGACAAACGGTAAATTCGCCATACGCAATAAGCCTTGCAGCGAACCGTCTTCACCTAAATTACCGTGAACAATAGGGAAAATAACATCAATTTGCGGCAATGGCTTCGTATCTTCAAGCGAAATAAATTGTTCTCGCGTTTTTCCCGGAACAAATGCAATGCTACGTTTTGGTGTATTCAAGGCAATACGAGACGGGTCATCACCATGCAATAAATAATCAGATTCGTTATATTCATGCCATTGCCCTTCTTTATTGATTCCCAAAAGGCATACATCAAATTTATTGCGATCTAATCCATTGATAATATTTTTAGCGGACTGTAGCGAAACTTCATGTTCTGTTGATCGACCACCAAAAATAACACCTACTCGTATCTTGCTCATTATTTGCTCCGACATAAAACACCAAACCTAGCAGAGAAATATAGCACGCAAAGAAATGGTTATGACATAAATTATTTATTTTTCATTAGGGTTCGCTGGCTTTATAATCAAACCTTCTTTTTTTGATAGGTAATTATCTTCCGTCAATCAGGGTTTCAATACTGATATTCACCTGCTCTATTAGCCACTGGGTAAAAATAGCTGCTGCACTGCCCTTTTCAATAGGTTTCGATGACAATAAATAATACGCAGAACTATCTTCAATGAAACCATATGGTGCGGCTAATTGCTTTGATTGTACTTCATCCGCAACCATCAAAAATGATGCAAGCGCTGCTCCTTGCCCCGCCAATGCAGCTTGAATGCACAAGTAAAAGTGCTCATATGTAATAGTTTTACTATTTGGAAGAGTAACTTTTTTTATATTCTGCCAAGTTGTCCATGCATTGGGTCTAGATGTCGTCGACAGTTGTGGTATATGAGCAAAGTTTTTCTTAAGATCAAGTTCAGGCCGAACCACAACCCCCATGCGTTCTGAACAAACTTTTACTGCAAAAAGATTGTCATTCCATTTAAAATCATTACGCCTCAATGCTAAATCAACGTTCGCTTTTGTAAAATCAATAACACCACCTGCGGCAACTAGATGTACCGTAATATGAGGATATTGTTGATAAAAATGCGTAAGTCGAGGAATTAACCACTTCATTGCAATTGTTGGTTCACAAGACAAGCTAACAACATCAGGAAACGTGCTACTTTTTATCTTTTCAACACCGTCTTTAAGCTGTTCGAATATCGAACTAGTTGTTTGTAACAATATTTGCCCGTTAGCCGTTAAAAAAACAGCTCGATTCCTTCGTTCGAATAACTCAACACCAAGATATTCTTCTAATAAACGAATTTGTCGGCTAATCGCACTATGAGTCACATTTAGCTCTTGTGCTGCCTTCACAAAACTGCCTGCTTTCGCAGCAGTATCAAAAAAACGTAATGATGTTAACGGTGGTAGTTTCATATATATAGGTAACAAAAACTGACAGATTTGCGTCAGGATAAATCGCTTTTTAGTTTTATTCAATCCATTGATAATAAAAACAATAAATAAACAAATTATTTCAAAGTAAATACATTTTTAGTCTGTTTCTATTACCTTTCAGGAAATTAATATGAATGAAGTTATTGCAGTTGCGACCATCACCATTTTAGCCGTCATTAGTCCAGGGCCTGACTTCGCTATGGTAACTCGCAATAGTTATACCTATGGCATTAAAACAGGCTTATTGTGTGCGCTAGGTATCGCTATTGGGGTACAGGTTCATGTGTTCTATACCGTTTTTGGTATCACGCTGGTCATCATGAATTCACCAACATTATTCTTAATAGTTAAACTTATTGGTGTAATTTACTTGGTGTATATCGGATTTAAATCATTAACAAATAAAGTAAAAATATCCTCAAATAATGCAGTATCAAGGCCATTATCTGCCTTAAACGCTTTTAAAAATGGTTTTTTGACGAATGCTTTAAACCCAAAAACCATGTTTTTTGTAGTTTCTGTGTACAGCCAAGTTATCAGTACACAGAACTCAATTTGGTTAAATTTAAGTTATGGCCTATTTATTTCTTTCGCTCATTGGCTTTGGTTTAGTCTAATTGCTATTTTCTTTGCGACACCCGTAGTACGAAACAAAATTCTTAACTACCAATTTATTATGGATAGAACAATTGGTGCACTACTCATTCTATTGGGACTATCTTTATTATTCTTTAATATAAATTAATCTTGTACTTACATTCCTACCCATGTCCACATTCATGATAACTATTTACCCTGCAACCGATAATATTCATTGACCACTTTCGCCAACTCAATCACGTCGGCTGGAATATTGAGTTTGGCGAGCGCCTCAAATGGCACCCATTCAAATGGTGCAAAAGGCGGTTGTGATGAAGGCAATAACTCACATAAGTAAATCATATCAATATGCCAATGGTTACCTTTCTTTTTATCGACAATAAATTCTTTCAAGATAGCGATAGGCAACGGCAGTACTTGTGTATGGGATGAATCATGGATTTGTGATGCAAACGGGAAACCACAACTGACTACTTGGCACTCTAACCCAGTTTCCTCAAGAACTTCTCGAAAAACAGCATGCTGTGGCTCTTCATTCACTTCGATGTGGCCACCCGGTGGTAACCAAAAACCAAGCTTTTGATGTTCGTGTAATAAAAATTCACCATGCTCATTACGGATCATTGCTGTTGCCGTAAAATGTTTAACTTCCTCGTTCATCCTATCATTGCCCTTTTTCCATTTTACTATTTCTACATTGTATTTTTATTTTCGAGCTTAACACCTCGCGGCCTTCCAGTCATAAGGCATTAACTCTGCTAATGTCACTTGCGTATTTTAATTGGCTGCAACAATAGCTTTAATGACTGAGATGCTAACTAGATATACACGCCAGGCATGCAAACACTATACCGTCAAACGGGCAAGGAAGACACTAAACGGAAGCTAGTGAGTGGGTAACAGTGATAAAAAAATAGCCAGCGCATGGCCGGCTATTTCTGATAAAACAATTATGCGGTTAGTGCAAGTTTTGCTCCAAACATCAAGAATACAGCGCCAATACAACTATTAGATAATTTAGATAGCTTTTTATTATGTTTTACCAGATTCGTTACGGCAACTGCGCCAAAAATCAATAGTGATAAATAAATCATGCTACAGGCTTCTAAAATGGCGCCAAGAATAAAAAATGGCACCCCCGCGCTTGGGTAAGCTGGGTCGATGAATTGGATAAAAAATGAAACATAAAAAATGATCATTTTAGGGTTTAGTAAACTTAAAAAAACGGCTTTTTTATAGGTACCCTTAGTTTCTAAAGTAATTGAATCAACATCACCTGTATTTTCTTTCTTATGCAATACGCTATATAAGGCTTTAATCCCTAAATAAAATAAATATGCCGCCCCTGCGTATTTTATAACACTAAAAAAGATAGGCGATGTTTTTACTAAAGACGCAACCCCTAAAAATGATAGAAAAATGAGCATAGCATCTCCTGTAAAGACACCTAATGCTGCTTTATAACCATTTTTCACACCATATTTCGCACTGCTAGTTAAAACAAATAAAGAATTAGGGCCTGGTACCAATGTAATAAAAATAACACCGATAAGATAAGTCCATAAGTTTGTAATACCGAGATTTTCAAGCATAGGAAACCCGCTAACTCAATAAAAGTTATAACAAAAAATTCACATCATTTCTTTATATTTATTATGATACAGACTTTATTCACTCTATAAAAGATATCACTAATGAATAATGCAAATATAAAATATAATTTCAATAAATTAAAATAATCTGGTTTTATAGCAATGAAGCAACATGCCTAACAAGAACAATAAACCACGCAAACCAACTTAATCAGAAGCGGACTACAAACACCTAGCAAGACAGTGATTAATGCCAGTATTTATTCATAACAAAGAATTTGACACCACAAAAACAAATGAAATAGTAATAGTGATTTGAGTGAGGTTTCACGTTATAACATAAATGTCGGTGCTATTTAAAAGTAACGTTGGATAAAAACTGTATAAAATTAAAACACCTCATTTAATAGCAAGCTAAGATTATTTTCTTTTAACATTTTATTAAAAAATATTGAGTTATTAATCATTATTATTTTAGGAATTCCATGGAAAGCGCTAACTATTTTCATCTAGAGGAACTCAACGGCCTTGAAATGATCAAAGCCCGTTATCATCAACAAAAATTTTCTCGCCATAGTCATGAAGGGTTTTGCATTGGTGTTATCGAAGAAGGCGCACAACAATTTTTCCGTACTGGCGAAAACCACTACGCGCCTAAAGGGGATATAATTTTAGTTAATGCCGATGAAATTCACACTGGCTCATCAGCAATGGAAAATGGCTGGTCTTATCAGGCTATTTACCCTACTCCAGAACTTTTTACCCAACTCACACTCGGTTTAACAACAGAGCACCAAGGGTTGGTACCCTGGTTTCCTATTGCAGTGATACAGGATGCAGGGCTTAGCGCCCAACTCCGCTTATTGTTTAATCTATTACCTCAATCAGGTAATACCCTTTTCAAGGAAACCTTGTTGTTATCCTCTTTAAGTTGGCTAACCTTACGTTACAACCGCACTAAAATTGAATTAACAGAAATAACACCCGCAAAGCAACGCATAGAACAAATTTGTGACTTGCTCATCAACACCTGCGGACAAGAACATTCATTAAGCCAATTAGCCGAAATATCAGGTTTTAGCCAATGGCACTTTCTACGACAGTTTAAATTGCATACAGGGATTACACCACACGCATTCTTAGTACAAGCCCGCTTACACAAGGCAAAAAAACTGTTATTAGCAGGAAATACGCCTGCAGAAGTCTCAAACCAATGCGGTTTTTCCGACCAAAGTCATTTCACTCGACATTTTAAACAGGCCCTTGGAGTTACCCCTGGGAATTTTATTCGGCATCGGATCGGTGAAAAGAGCAATTTTATTCTATCTACTAATATTTAATATCTTTAAAATCAATCAAATTATAAAAGTGTTCATAATTACAACAAGGTTAGTTTAAATGGCATCACAACAAAGTAACCAATGGCAAAAAGCGATGATGACAGGAGCTGCTCATACCGCTCCTCTTAATCTTGCTGTTATTCCATGGGGGGTATTAGCAGGTTCAATGGCGGTCGAAACAGGTCTCGATTTCTGGCAAAGTGTGGCGATGTCTGCGATGGTATTTGCAGGCGCAGCACAGTTAGTTACTCTTGGATTACTTAACTCAGGTGCAGGCTATATCACGATTGTTATCTCTGTTTTTTTTATCACTTCTCAGCACTTACTTTATGGGTTGACATTACGCCCTCAAGTTAAAGACTTTACAACGCCCCAGCGCCTTAGTATCGGCTTTTTATTAACAGATGAATTATTTGCGATTAGCGCAGCTAAACGCCAAAGTTTAAGTTTTCCCTATCTCTTTGGTGCTGGGTTTAGTTTTTATATCGTTTGGTTAATCACCAGCCTTTGTGGGATTGCGATGGCCAATATTGTGGGCGATTTGAGTCGCTTACATCTCGATTTTTCTGTGGTTGCAACTTTGCTTGCGATCGTCGTTCCACTAACAAGAAAAATAAGTACGCTTTGTGGTGTTATTTTTTCACTCGTTGTCGCCATCGTACTTTCAATGTACTCCTTTAGTAGTGCTATTGTTATCGCTGGTGTGGGTGGGATGTTTGTATCGGTGGCCGTTTCACGTTTATTGAAGGAGGAAAAATGATTTGGCTTTTAATTATTACCTTAACAGCAGTTGTTTTTACTCTACGTTATATTTTCCTAATACCACAGTTACCAATACGTCTGCCCCTCGTGGTTCGTCAAGCACTAGGGTACTCAGCGCCTTGCTTGCTAACCGCAATTTGTGCCCCTGTTATCCTATTAGAAAACCATGGTCTACGCTCCTTCCCAGATAATCCTTATTTATGGGGGGCGTTATTCTGTGTCGTTGTTGCCTCAGTATTGAAAAATATGCTGTTAACTGTCGGTCTTACTTTAGTATTTTTCTATTCCCTTATTTATTTTATCGGTTAACTTAATATTCAAGATAAAGCATCGTTCAACGCTTTGCTTTATCTTGGTTAATCCCTCATAATATGGCCCTCTCAAAATATATTCCTTTTCAATTTCACCCTGTCATTGATTGTCATAGTGAATACTTTATTGGCCTTACTTACTCAATAAATAGCCAATTAACTTTTATGGATAATGGATAATACAATACCATGCTTAATAATTATGTTTTACGTAGTGTTCGCTATATGTTGGATCTAAGCGATGCCCAAATGGTTAAAATCGTAAAACTCGCAGATTTGGCTGTTACAAAAGAAGAAATGATGACTTGGTTAAAAAAAGATAATGAGCCTGAATATGTTGAGTGCAATGACAATGTAATGGGGCATTTTCTGAATGGTTTAATCTATCACCGCCGCGGTAAAGATGAAAATCATCCCGCACCTGACGTTGATAGCCGCCTTAATAACAATATTATGCTCAAAAAATTACGCGTAGCTTTTGAATTAAAAGATACAGATATGATTGAAATCTATCAGCTTGTTGATTTTCGTGTATCCAAACCTGAGCTTAACGCTGTTTTTCGTAAACCAGGACATAAAAACTATCGCGAATGTGGGGACCAATTACTGCGTTACTTCCTAAAAGGCCTGACAATTCGTCTACGTGGTGATAAATAACTATTTCCTCTGTTTGTTTTTTGTTCATTAATTTTGCATTTTTCTGACATTTGTCTATAATGAAAATGACAAATGTCAGGAGGTTCAAATGAGAAACTATATCCCCACAACCCCACTTCAACCGACTGCTTCATCTTTTAAACCACTATGGCGCCATGTAGGGTTACCTGCCGAACGTGGTATTGAATTGACCCACTTCTTACGCCAAGGGCTGTCTGTCTCTGTTTTAGACAATATCCAAGAATGGTCAGGAATGAGTAAAACTGAATTATTACGGATATCCGGCATTAATGAACGCAATATTGCTCGTCGCAAAAATGCAGGCCAACCCCTCAATGCTGATGAAAGCGAACGAATTGCTCGTCTAGTACGCGTATTCGATGCGGCAGTGCGTTTATTTAATGGAGATAAACATGCAGCAGGTGATTGGCTTAATCACCCCGTTAAAGGGTTAGGCCATTTACGCCCTATTGAGCTTATTGCGACAGAAAGTGGAGCCATTGAGGTGATTGATTTGATTGGCCGCATTGAGCATGGTGTGTTTTCATGATTTTGTATCGATTGGTTAAATCCAGTTTTATTCACGATGCATGGTCTGGTCAAGGAGCCATGCTCTACGGTGGGCGTTGGAATCATAAAGGAACTCCCTCTGTTTATACTTCAACCAGTATTTCATTAGCCACCCTTGAAATACTCGTTCACATCAATCAAGACTTACTATTAAACCAGTTCAGTTTGCTATCCATCGATATCAATGATAGGTACGTGATGAAATTGTCGTTAGACCACCTTCCAACAGATTGGCAGCAAGACCCAGCGCCAACTTCTACCATGGATATTGGTACTACATGGCTAAATAACCAAGATAGCTTAGTATTATTAATTCCCTCTTGCATTATTCCCTACGAATACAATGCAATTATTAACCCGTTGCACCCGCAATTTCAAAAAGCCTTACATACCGTTAAACCGCTGGATTTTAGTGTTGACCCACGCTTAGCATAGTTAAATATTTGCTAACAAATACTGTAAAAAAGTGTCTATCTTTGGTGATAATGCACTACGGCTCGCATAAACCGCGCGCAGCTCTATTGGGGCTGGTGATACTCCATCGAATTCTATTTGCACTAATTTATTCTGTGTAATCTGTTCGGCACACGCTTCTAATGCCAGAATAGCATAACCAACGCCGTTCATTGCGGCAGCGTGAGCTAGAATGCCACTATTTACTCGATAATTACTGTTAATTATCACTTTTTGCTGTAAACCCTCTGAATCAATAAATATCCATGGTTGCCCCTGCAATGCACTCAAGCTTGAAATACACGGCATATTAGCTAAGTCCTTAAATAAACATGGTTTTCCTACTTGTTCAATTAATTGGGGAGCGGCAACTACAACACTTTGCCATGATTTGATTAAACGTGAGTGATAGCTACTGTCCTCAAGGTGACCGCGATGAAATGTGAGTAATAAATCAATATCATCACTAATAACATCTTGAGGCATTAATTGTGTATCACAGTGAATATTTAATTGTGGGTGTAATAATGCAAACTTCGCTAATAAATCCGCGAATAATAGACTACCAAATTCACTGGGGATAGTTAGCCGTAACGTTCCAGTAAGTTGTTGTGGATGACAAATTTGCACCACAACCTGCTCTAATTCACTAACTAACCTTTGGCTTTGCTCAAATAAAATATTTCCTGTTTCAGTTAGCCGCATTTGCCGGGTTGTACGTTCAATTAACTGGCTGTTAAGTTGTTGTTCCAACTGTTTAATATAACGGCTTACATTCGATGTTGGCATTGAAAGTAATTTTGCCGCATTGACAAAATTTCCTTGTGTCGCAACGGCAATAAATACTTTCAATAAATTCAGGTCAACAGCCATTTCTAATCCCTACAGTTCACTCTCTATTAATCTGAACTAATAGCATTAGCAGTATCCAAAATCCATTATTTTTTGATACCGCTCTGCCAGCAATACTTCCATGTCTAATTGAATTAACTCATTTAAATCAGTGAGTAATTGTTGTTTTAATTGTTCTGCAGCTAACTGATAGTCACAGTGAGCTCCACCCAAAGGCTCTGAAATAATGGTATCGATAATGCCTAGTTCTTTTAACCGTGGAGCGGTCATTCCCATCACTTCCGCTGCAATTTGTGCCTTTTGAGAGTCTTTCCATAAAATAGAAGCACAACCTTCCGGAGATATCGCTGCATAAGTACTGTATTCCAACATATTAATACGATCCCCCACACCAATGCCTAACGCACCACCAGAACAACCTTCGCCTGTAATGACACAAATAATGGGCGTTTTTAAGCGCGACATTTCCATAATATTGCGTGCAATGGCTTCTGCTTGTCCGCGCTCTTCAGCGCCAACGCCAGGATACGCTCCCGCAGAATCAATAAATACCAATACAGGTAAGTGGAAACGTTCCGCCATTTTCATTAAACGGAGTGCTTTACGGTAGCCTTCTGGCGACGGCATACCAAAATTACGTATAACTTTTTCTTTTGTTGTACGCCCTTTTTGTTGCCCCAGTACCATAACCGGCCTGCCATCCAAACGAGCAAGCCCCCCCACCAGCGCCTTATCATCAGCAAAAGCACGGTCACCGGCTAATTCTTGAAATTCAGTAAATATTAATGGAATATAATCAAGAGGATAAGGCCTTAATGGATGCCTAGCTAATTGAACAATTTCCCATGCCCCAAGAGATGCAAATATCGTTTTCGTCAGCGAGTGGCTCTTTTTTTTCAAGAGCTGGATTTCTTCCTCTAATTGAATTTCTGAAGGGTGCCCTTTCTGTTTGAAGGCAATAAGCGCTTCAATTTTGTCATTGAGTTCAACAATGGGTTTCTCAAATGCAAGAAAATGGTTAGTCATATCGTTCCTAAAATGGTAACTGCAATCTTAGGAGTGTAACCAGAGAATCAATCCCATTCCATGCCTGAAAGTAGGATTGATTATTACCAAAAGTGGGATAGTTATTTAGCGTTGATTTTTCTTCAATTGATTTAATTTTAAACTATTTTCCATGATTTTTTGAAAATTAGGGCATAAAAAGTGATTTTTTTCAGGGCAATTCGCAATGTGTAAAATACCTTTTTTTAATGCAGATAACCCCTGTATGGTTTGCTCAATCTCCTCGGTTTTTTCGAGTAAGCTCGCACGTTCAATATTAGGGCCATCCTTATGATTGAGCATGGTAGCAATTTCGTCGAGTGAAAATTTAGCTTCCTGCCCTAATGCAATTAAAGATAAGCGGGTCATAACATCTTTCCCATGATAAACCCGTTTTAACCCCTTGCGGCCTATCGGTTTAATCAAACCTCTTTCTTCATAATAACGTAAGGTTGATGCCGCTAAACCTGATAATTGGCTAACTTGAGAAATATCTAGTTCATCATGCATGAGATAATAACCCGCTCTAACATTCACAACTCAAGCTAATTGTTGCCGTAATAGTACCGTGATCGTGCCATTCATAAATATCTCACGGTCAACTACGTAACCCAATTTTTCAGCCACGCGTAAAGATGCTAAATTCCTCGGCTCAATAAAACAAATAGATTGCCGAAACTTATTTTCTTTTATTAGCCAAGACAATGCAGCCTGCATCGCTTCTGTTGCATAACCTTTTCCTTGATATTCAGGTGCAATGACCCAGCCCGCTTCCGGAATGCCTTTAACTTGCGGCTCGACCATACGATGAAAATCTGCAAACCCCAAATCACCAATATATTGGCCACTCACTTTTTCGCGGACAGCCCAATAACCAAAGCCTAATAATGGCCATAAGCCACCATAAGCTAACATTCTCATCCATGACTCGCGCTCGCTAGATGGCATACCGCCAATGTAGCGAACCATCGACTCGGTCGCCCATAACTTCGCAAGTGCAGGAAAATCACTCACTTGGTGTTTATTTAATATTAATCTGTCTGTCTCAAGTTCAGGTATTACAGACATTGATTGCATCTCCTTGCTATCTAAATGGGGGTTCATCAAACGTTCTTAATTTCCTTGAATGTAATTTATCCCCTTCTTGCCTCAATAAATCAATAGCACGAATACCTATTTGTAAGTGTTCAGAAATTGCACCTTCATAGAAACTGTTTGCTTGGCCCGGTAATTTAATCTCACCATGCAAAGGTTTATCCGAAACACATAAAAGCGTACCGTAGGGAACCCTGAAACGATAACCTTGTGCTGCGATTGTTGCACTTTCCATATCCACTGCAACAGCGCGACTTAAACTAAAGCGGCGAGCCGTTGCAAAAAAGCGTAATTCCCAGTTTCTATCATCTGTTGTAACAACGGTTCCTGTTCGTAGCCGTTGCTTTACCAACTCCCCAGGCATATTACTAACTTGTTTCGTTGCGTCATACAGCGCGCGTTGGACTTCTGCAATACTTGGAATAGGAATATCTGGCGGTAATACATCATCAAGAATATGGTCATCACGCAAATAAGCATGTGCCAAAACATAATCACCAATTTTTTGGCTTTCTCTTAATCCACCACAATGGCCTATCATCAACCAAGCATGTGGTCGTAAAACCGCTAAATGGTCGCAAATATTCTTTGCATTTGAAGGCCCAACACCGATATTCACTAAAGTAATCCCTGCACCATCCCTAGCGATTAGATGATATGCAGGCATTTGAAATTTTTTCCATGTTAAATCAGAAGTGGCAATTTGCGGGTCTGCATTTTCAGCGGTTAAATAATTATGCCCTACACAAGATAATGCAATATAACGACTTTCAGGATCTCGTACCTGTTCACATGCCCAATTCACGAACTCATCAACATAACGGTTATAATTGGTGAACAAAATATACGGTTGAACATGCTCAGGTGGGGTTCCGGTATAATGTTTCAAACGTGCTAATGAAAAATCCACACGTAATGCATCAAAATGGGACAGTGGCATTTCATCTGTAGCAGAATACAAACCATCGGTAATATCATCACTAATGTGAGATAAATCGGTTATAGGAAAATATGCAGCTAAATTACTGCTCATACTCCTATCCAACACTAAGTCTGACCCATCAATGACAAAAGGATAAGGAATTTCAATTTTTGAAGGGCGAACAGCAAAAGTAACATCATAATCCTGTTGCAAAATAGACAGCTGTTCAACTAAATAGGCACGGAATAAATCTGGCTGCGTCACCGTAATGGTGTAATCGCCTCGTTTAACAAAGCGAGCATAAGCACGTGTTTTTTCACAATGATCGATTTTTCCTTCCCATGTTACACATAGCTCGGGGTAAGCGAATAACCCATTTTCCCTTTCTGTAATATCTGGTATGCGGCCTTCTTTTACATAAATAGCGATAGCGTCCCTTAATGAGTCTATCGCATTGCTATATAACAACGAAAGTTTATCCAAAACATCTTCAATAGATAAGTTTTCATATTTCTGGCATTTTTCCAAAGACACACACAACTCCTTATCATCAGATAAAATCATCTCCGATAACATAGAGTATCAGTGTGATAGTTGCAAAATATATCGAGACTAATGTGCTTATCCCACAATTAATATATTCACAATTAATGTACTACAAAGGATAAAACAATGGGTAATGTGAACACAGCAACCACGGTTTGTAAGGTTATTATACCTGCCATTAACTGACTATCTCCATTTAACTGGCGCGTTAAAATATAAGCGGTTGGTGCAGTGGGAATAGCAAAAAATAGCACTAATAGGGTTGTTTCAAGATTTGGCAATGAAAATAAACTCGCTACTGTTACCGCTAAAATAGGCATAAGAAGTAAGCGTAACAGTGTCGATGTCATGATGGGTTTAAATTCATTTTTCAGTGTTGAGGTTTGTAATGCGGCTCCAATACAGATTAGGCCTAGTGGTAAACTAGCGGCTGCGAGTAATTTTAAAAATTGATCAGATCCAAACGGTAACCCCACAGGCGATATATTTAATAACACTCCCACAACACAAGAAATAATTAATGGATTTTTTATGATCGGCAATAAAATTTGCTTAACGGAGACTTTTTGCCCAGAAGATAATGAAAGTACAGCTATGACATTACAGCTTGGCACTAAAACAGCCATAATGACTGCAGCAATAGCAATGCCTTCTTTACCAAATAAATCTGCAACAATGGCCAGCCCTAAATAAGTATTAAAACGCGTAATTCCTTGGATATGAGCCCCAAATCGTGGGATAGGAATTTTGAATAAATATTTGCAACCAAGAACTAACGCAGAACTAATCGCTAAAACATATAGAATGGCGCTCGCTAAATAGGGTAATTTAGGGTTATCCAATGGTGCTGTTGCTAAACTGTTGATTAATAATGCAGGGAATAAAATGAAATAGTTTAACTTTTCAGCACTCGGCCAAAAATCAGTGGCAACTATTGTCGAACGACGTAATACAAACCCCATTGCAATCAGAGCAAATAATGGCCATAAAACTAATAAAATCTTATCCATGAGAACGTAATCTGTTTTATTTGAGTATTAGCTAAGTATATTAATTAGTCTATCGTTAAGTTTTTGTGACGGATAGGTAAAAAAAGCTCTATTTCAATATTTGGTTTTTCTCCATTCATTTTTGCATCAATCAATATTTAATCGATTATCGCTTGTTTATATTTAAATAAATATTTTTTCCATACAAAAAATGAACCCTAAAATTATCTCACTTAGGCATATAAAAATCATTTGCTTACCACGGTAATATTATGTATTTTTATTCACTATAAATGCATAATTAAAGAGGTTGATATGTTTAAAAAATTAGTTTTTGCTGGCTGTATGTCATTGGCAGCCTTCGCCGGGAATGTTTACGCAAAAGAAAGCTATACAGTTGGTGCTGGTGGGACTTACCGTCCATTCGAATATGAAAATAGCCAAAAACAGCTCGAAGGCTTTGATATTGATATCATTAAAGCAATCGCGGAAGCAGAAGGTTTTGACGTTAAACTTGTCAATACTCCTTGGGAAGGGATTTTTGCGACTTTATCGTCAGGTGATAGGGATATTTTAATTTCGGGGATTACAATTACCGATAAACGCAAAAATATGGTTGATTTTTCTAATCCCTATTTCCCTGCTGAGCAAGCGATCGTTATCAGCGAAACATCTGATGTAAAAGATTTAAATAGCTTAAAAGAGCTGAATGTAGGTGTCGTCAACTCCAGCACAGGTGACATTGTTGTTTCTGATGTAATCGGAAAAAACAGTACATCAATTAAACGTTTCGACAATACACCGCTTTTATTACAAGAGCTATTTGAAGATGGTATTGATGCAGCTGTTGGTGATGTTGGTGTGATTAAATATTACATAAAAACGCACCCAGAGAAAAAATTTAAACTGATCTACGATAACCACTTCGAAAAACAATATTTTGGTATTGCTGTCGCAAAAGGAAATAGCGAATTACAGCAAAAAATAAATAATGGCTTAGAAAAAATTATTGCAGACGGTACTTACAATAAAATTTATCAAAAATGGTTTGATGAAAACGTTCCTCAATTACCAAAACAATAATTAAATCTAACTTAAGGCCATCCTTAGATGGCTTTTTCACGTTCTAAATCAGGGTGAAAATTAAGATGTCTGCGTTTCGTTGGGAAATAATTGAAGAATATGCTCCATTATTTGCTGAAGGCGCAATGATGACGATAAAAGCAACCATCATTTGCGTTATTTTAGGCTCATTATGGGGGTTAACTCTCGGCTTAGGAAGAACTGCCAAAGCTGAGCAAGGAATTTGGAAACCGATTTTACATTATTTTGTGCAGTGGCCTGTTCGCTTCTATGTCAGTGCTTTTCGTGGTACTCCGCTATTTGTTCAAATAATGGTTGTTCACTTTGCCTTAGTTCCACTATTTATTAACCCGCGTGATGGCCTATTTGTTACCTCAGGGATAATGTCTATTGATACGGCTAAAATGCTCCGCTCCGATTACGGTGCATTTTTATCTTGTGTCATTGCAATCACTTTAAACTCAGGGGCTTATGTTTCTGAAATTTTTCGTGCGGGCATTCAATCTATTGACAAAGGGCAGATGGAAGCCTCGCGTGCGCTTGGTATGAGTTGGGCAAAAACAATGCGTAAAGTGATCCTTCCACAAGCTTTTCGTCGTATCCTTCCCCCGCTTGGAAATAATGCCATCGCGATTGTTAAGGATTCCTCCCTTGCTTCCGCAATTGGCTTAGCTGATCTCGCCTATGCAGCGAGAACGGTATCCGGTGCTTATGCAACTTATTGGGAACCCTACTTAACGATATCTGTGATTTATTGGATGCTGACATTTATACTTGCTCAGCTGGTGCAATATATGGAAAGAAGGTTGGGCAGAAGTGATTTACGTTAATAATTTACAAAAGAAATTTGGCGATGCTCATGTACTTAGAGGTATTTCTTGCGAAGTTAAACCTCAAGAAGTGATTTGTGTCATAGGCCCTTCTGGCTCAGGCAAAAGTACCTTCTTACGGTGTTTAAACGCACTAGAACGCCCAGATGGCGGTGAAATACAAGTTAACGGTTTTAACGTTCATGACCCTAAAACCGATTTAAATAAAATGAGAGAAAATGTGGGGATGGTGTTTCAGCGTTTTAACTTATTCCCCCATATGACCGTGTTAGAAAATTTAGTGATGGCACCAACCTTAGTAAAAGGAATAAAAAAGGAACTGGCACTTAAACAAGCTGAACAACTCCTAACCAAAGTAGGGCTGTTAGATAAAATTGATGCATGGCCTGCCAGTTTATCCGGTGGGCAGCAGCAACGTGTTGCTATTGCCCGGGCCTTAGCAATGCAACCGTCCATTTTGTTATTTGATGAACCGACGTCTGCGCTTGACCCTGAATTAGTTGGGGAGGTACTTTCTGTGATGAAAACCCTAGCGAATGAAGGTATGACGATGGTTATCGTCACCCATGAAATGGGATTTGCGCGTGAAGTCGCTGACCGCGTTATGTTTATTGACCAAGGTATAATTCAAGAAGAAGGCACACCAGAACAACTCTTTACTGCACCTAAAAACCCACGAACTGCGGAGTTTTTAAGTAAAGTACTTTAATTTTTTTACCTGCTTAGTAATCTAAGCAGGTTTTTCTGATATCCAAATCTTTTTATTATCGATAAGCTAAGAATATTACTCCTTAATAAAACTTAAGTTATGGATATCAAAAGCCTCTGTAAACAATACCGCTCAGGGAAAAAATTTAAATATATTTTCTTCTGGGGCCACCAAACCAAGCAAAACCAAATTACAAAAAGCTGTTTTAGCCAGTGGTACCCTTCCCCATTTGTTGTCGATAATCACCGTTTTGCTAGCGCAGAACATTTTATGATGGCAGAAAAAGCACGCTTATTTGGTGATTTAGAAACATTGGATAAAATTATTCATGCACCAAATCCTGGTGCAGCTAAAGCATTTGGCCGTGAGGTTCGTGGGTTTAAACAAGATATATGGGATGAAAACCGTTTTACCATTGTTGTTGCGGCGAATATGGCCAAATTTTCTCAAAATAAAGAAATTAAGCAGTTTTTACTTGCCACAAACGAACGTGTTCTGGTTGAAGCTAGCCCCGTTGATAAAATTTGGGGAATAGGCCTTGCCGAAGATACTGAAAATATTGAAAACCCATTAACATGGAAAGGGTTAAATTTGCTCGGTTTTGCATTAATGGATGTTAGAAGTCAGTTAGCCAATCTAACTCTCTAATTTTTGCTTATTTTCTGATAAAAACAAAAAACCCGTTGTGACTAAACAGCGGGCCTATCAATATGTTACTGAATATAGGATATGCTACTGCGTTTTATTACAAAGGCATTCTATATTCAATTACCCCTGGTTTTTCTGCAACCCAATTATACAACTTTTGGCCTCGTAAATTGGTTTCCTGTGTATGCCAATATAAGCGGCCACATTGTTTTTCTTGCGCTTGTGTATGTACAAATTCAATTAATTGTTTTCCTACATGCCGTCCACGCATTTCTGGTGTCACATATAAATCTTCTAGGTAACAAAAATCATTTTCTGCCCATGTTGAACGGTGAAATAAATAATTCACAAAACCAACAACTTTTCCACCTTCAAGCGCAACCGCACAATACATCGGTTCATTTTCATCAAAAAAGCGCTCCCATGCTTTTAGGGTAATTTCTTCGCTTAAATCTACTCGATAAAATTTTTGATATTCCAGCCAGTACACTAACCATGCTGGATAATGTTCTGGAGCAACAAATTCTACGGTAACTGATAATGTTGTTTTACTCATAATAACCCTTCCATTTGTAGACATATTACATAATGGAGTTATAGTACATAGCAATCTGGCTCTGTATAAGAGACACTTTTGTTATTTATTTAGGAACCACTTTATGCGACGCCAACAACATGCGCAGTTCCCATTACTTTTACTTGAAGATGGACACATTAAGGAAAATATTTATCACACAATACGTAACGCTATCTTAGATGGACGTATTGCTGCTGGTGTTAAGCTACCTTCTTCGAGAGCATTAGCGGAAATGATGTCGATCTCGCGAAACTCGGTCATTGCTGGGTTTGAACGATTAATTGATGAAGGGTATCTTTACTCGAAAAAAGGCTCAGGAACTTATGTTTCGCCCCATATTCCTGATGAATTAGTTGGCACCATAAGTAGTACTAAACAGCGCGACCAATCTGGATACCCTGCATTAAATCTGAACCCTAGAGTTTCTACTTTAACAAATTTATGGAAAAACTCACGGCCGAATACCGATAAGAACTCAATGTTTAATATTGGTATTGGCTGTGTAGACCAATTTCCACATGAATTATGGGGTAGATTATTAGGCCGAGTTTGGCGTAAATCCAAACATGCAATTACGCATTTTAATCACCCTGATGGGTATACACCGCTTAAAAATTTATTAGTCGATTACGTTCGTTCTACTCGCGGAGTTCATTGTAAACAGCAACAAATTATTATTGTCAATGGAACACAACAAGCCATTAATTTAGCCGCAAAAGTCTTATTACAGCAAGGGGATAAAGTATGGTTAGATGACCCTGGCTATGATAGTGCGAGAGCTATTTTAACCGCAGCAGGTGCTGAGATTGCCGCTATTCCATCTGACAGAGAAGGAATGGATATTGTATATGGTGCAAAACATCATGAAACAGCAAAATTAATTTACACCACGCCTTCTCACCAGTTTCCTCTCGGCACAACTCTCAGCTTACCGAGACGTTTAGCATTATTGGATTGGGCACAACAAAATAATGCATGGGTTTTTGAAGATGACTATAACAGTGAATTTCGTTTTCTATCAAAACCTATTCAAGCCTTACAAGGCTTAGATAATCATCAACGTGTTATTTATGCAGGGACATTCTCTAAAATGATGTATCCCGGTTTTCGTTTAGGTTTTTTAATTGTGCCAGAAATTCTGAGTGAGGCATTCACCATGATGAAATATTATAGTGATAGCCACTGTAGTTATTTAGAGCAGGCAGCTTTAGCGCAGTTTATCCAAGAAGGCCACTATGCACGCCACGTCAGAAAAATACGAAAGATATGTTACGACCGACAAAATACGTTTATCAATGCCATCAACCATTATCTCCCGCATTTATTTGATGTACAAATGACAGACTCAGGCATTCATACCGTTTGTTGGGTTAAAGATGGTTATGATATTAACCTGATCCTTAACCAATGCCGTCTGTTAGGCTTTGGTGCACAACCGCTATCGCGTTACTGCATTCAAAGTGCTCACCAAAATGCGATTCTATTTGGCTACGCCGCTCATGGTGAAAATGAGATAATTAGCAACGTAAAATTACTTAGCGAACAATTGAGTAAAATATCCCCTAGTTAAACAAAAATGATTTTCAGCTTTTATCCGATAGCTAGAAAATTTTCTAATCTTTATAACTGTACCTTAATAGCATTGTTTATATTGAGGTACTTTTATGACAAAAATAAATTATCCCCATGAGTACGAAGTTGGCGATGTTGTCTTTACCAGTATTGGGACCGAATTATTTCGCCAAATAGCCTCAGCATCTTTATGTTGGAGTAACCATGTTGGCATGATTGTCGGCCATAATGGCGAAGACTATTTGATTGCAGAAAGTCGTGTTCCGCTTTCAACAACCACAACCTTATCTCGCTTTATTTCCCGTTCATCTGGTAACCGTTACAGCGTACGTCGATTTGCTCATACACTAACCCATGAACAAAAATCAGCATTAGTCGCTGAAGTTCCTGCTCGCTTAAACAAATTTTACCACACCGGGTTTAATTACAATTCACCTAGGCAGTTTTGCTCTAAGTTTGTTTTTGATATTTACCAATCTGCTTTATCAATCCAAATTGGCGAAATTGAAACCTTTGAAGAATTATTAACTAAAAATCCGAATGCAAAATTAAATTTCTGGAAACTTTGGTTTATTGGTCATATCCCATGGAAACGCACTACAGTGACGCCCGCAAGCCTATGGAATCACCCTGAACTATCACTCGTATATCGTAGTCATGAGGATATTCATTAATAACCAATATGGATTTAAATACGTAAAAAAGCACTCGATAGAGTGCCTTTAAATACAACTGCCTGAGTCTGCAATGATACTTATTTTTTCTTATTCATCATTGATTTTAAATCAGCAAATGGGTTATAGGTCGCTGCTTCAACATCATTTTGCGCATCTTCCCCTGCAACAACATTAGTGCCATACATCTCAGCCTCTGTGTACTTCGAATGCTCATGATCATGGCAAAATAGGCATAATAGTTCCCAATTGCTGCCATCTTCAGGGTTATTAGTATGATCATGGTCGATATGGTGAACCGTTAATTCACGCAAATTTGAATACACAAACTCGCGGGTACAGCGCCCACAAACCCATGGATAAATCTTAAGTGCTTTTTCACGATAGCCACTTTCCAATCGCGCATAGTTTTTAGGGATCAAAGCCATTGCCAATATTCCTATTGAAGATCGTAATTTTGAAATAATACGCCTAATATACCTCAAGTCAGAACAAAAAAAGAAACACAAAACAGCAAAAAACCCAGATATCATGAAGTCCCAACTTTATAGGGCACCTCATCAATTCTGGGTCCTTTTATTCGTTAATTTATACTTAGATTACTTATTCAACAATTCTCTGCGGATAATCTCAGCCCCTGCACTTAATGCATTAAGTTTACCCGTTGCGACACGACGAGATAACGGCGCCATCCCACAGTTTGTTGATGGATAAAGCTTATCTGCATCCACAAATTGCAGTGCTTTACGTAGCGTATTAGCAACTTCTTCTGGTGTTTCGATGATATTACTGGCTACATCAATCGCCCCCACCATCACTTTTTTACCGCGAATAAGCTCAATCAAATCCATTGGAACATGGGAGTTATGGCATTCCAAAGAGATAATATCGATATTCGAGGTTTGTAGTTTTGGGAAAGCCTCTTCATATTGTCGCCACTCGGAGCCCAACGTCTTCTTCCAATCAGTATTAGCTTTGATGCCGTATCCATAACAGATATGAACCGCAGTTTCGCATTTCAGCCCTTCAATGGCTCTTTCAAGCGCAGCTACACCCCAATCGTTGACTTCATCAAAGAATACATTAAAAGCTGGCTCGTCAAACTGAATGATATCAACGCCCGCCGCTTCAAGCTCTTTTGCCTCTTGGTTCAAAATCTTAGCAAATTCCCACGCCAATTTTTCACGACTTTTGTAATGATTATCATACAGGGTATCAATCATCGTCATTGGTCCAGGAAGCGCCCATTTTATCGGCTGGTTCGTTAGCTTACGTAAAAATTTAGCATCTTCGACAAAAACAGGCTTTTGACGTTCAACCGCGCCAACCACCGTTGGCACACTCGCATCATAACGATCGCGAATTTTAACCACTTCACGCTTTGCAAAATCAACACCGCTGAGATGCTCAATAAATGTCGTCACAAAGTGCTGACGTGTTTGTTCACCGTCACTAACAATATCAATTCCAGCACGCAGTTGATCTTCAAGGGATAAGCGCAGTGCGTCTTGTTTTCCCTCAATGAGCTCTTCATTTTGCAACTTCCAAGGAGACCAAAGCGTCTCAGGTTCAGCAAGCCAAGAAGGTTTTGGTAAGCTACCCGCGGTAGATGTTGGTAATAATGTTTTCATAATAATTGACCTTAAATTTTTATAATTAATCAAAGCGCGTAGTTAGCAGACCATTGCTCTAGAATATGCTTATAGGGTTCAATAAAGTGTTCTTCCGTATATTTCCCTTGCTCAATAGCCAATCGGCTACGTTCTTCGCGGTCATAAACAATTTTTGTTAATGAATAATCTTGGTTCGTCAAACTCGGTTGGTAGCATACTCCCGCAACGGAGTTCGCATTATAAATCTCTGGGCGATAAATCTTCTGGAATGTTTCCATCGTGCTAATCGTGCTAATTAATTCAATATTGCTGTAATCGCTCAGCAGATCTCCCGTAAAATAAAATGCCAGCGGTGCAACACTGTTTTGAGGCATGAAATAACGAACCTGTAATCCCATCTTTTTAAAATATTGATCCGTTAATGAAGCCCCATTTTGCTGATATTCAATACCCAATATAGGATGTTGATTCCCAGTTCGGTGATAAATGTCTTTATTGGAGACGCTTAAACATATTACTGGCGCTTTACTAAAATGAGCTTTGTATTCGCTAGAATTAACAAAATATTTAAAGATATTCCCATGTAAGTCACCAAAATTTTCTGGAACACTAAAGTTTGCTTGGTCTTTATTGTGGTCTAACAATAAAACACTAAAATCATAATCACGCACATAAGATGAAAAGTTATTTCCAACTATGCCCTCAGTACGTTTGCCTGTTTTGTGATCAACAATATTGGTTTTCAATATTTCAATCACAGGAAAGGTATTACTATTCCCTTCAACACTCATCTCAACAGAAATAATTTCAAGTTCGATAGAGTAACGGTCACTTTTAGGGTTATCCCAGTAAGCTAATGTATTGAAACGGTTGTTCATCATGACAAGCGTGTTGCGCAAATTTTCTTGGCGATTTTTCCCTCTGGCTAAATTAGCAAAGTTAGTTGTAATACGTGTATTTTCAGAAGGATTATAATTTTCGTCAAAAAGACTACTTTTAATCGTAAATGTAAAATTTTTGTTCATCGTCTCGTCACACCCTAAATTCCAAGATGGAAACTCAATTGACTTCTTGATTTTTTAGAAGTTTTAGTTGCCCATTCATCAATCTTTATGTTGTAAATACGTTAATTTGTTTGCGTTATCTAATTTATGCCAGAGCTGTTGATTGAGTGAAAGCGACTTAATTTCATTTCAAACATGAACGATTTTCATGATCATCTATTTTACTTATTTTAATTATGTGACAGAGAACCAAGAAATATTATTTTACATTATAATTCATAATGTTAAGTACATTATATGGCTAACTTCTTAGAAGGAATGAATATTCGACACAAAGACTTAAACATTGGTTAGTGAAATAAATTTATTTAGTACATATAGAAAAATCGACAAAACACTCACGCCCTCATTGGTAAAAGATATTGTGGATGGTATCAACCGCAAAGGCACGCAACTCGTCACGCATGGCCGTTTGTTAGGGTTTCAATGTTGGTATGACCCACCGGATAACCCGAAAGAAAATTTACGCGATGGTAAGTCACACATTCGCTACAAGTACACTCCCGTACCGCCACTGGAAAACCTGACATTAACACAGGAATTCACTGACGAGTATTTCGCTGTTTTTGACCAACTGGGCTAAGGAAATTGAATTATGGGTATGCCTAAAAAACTTTTTATGTTTGACCTGTTTATTGATGGCCAAACCTACCTTGGACAAGTAGAAGAAGTCACCCCACCAAAGCTGTCATTAAAAACAGAGGATTATCAGGGTGCCGGTATGGTGGGCTCTGTGGCTGTCATGATGGGCTTTGATTCTGGCGCTTTAGATATGGAGGCCTCTATGGGGGGCTTAATGTCTGAATTGCTGGAAAGCTGGGGTGCCACCATTGACGGTAAGCAATTCCGCTTTGCGGGCTCTTACTACAATGATTCAACCGGTGAATCCATTCCGTGTGAAATTCAAACTGGCGGGCGCTTTACCGAATTGGATTTAGGCAGTGCGAAAGCCGGTGATAACACAAACAACCATTAGCATAGCCATGATATAGAACTTTATAATGAGTGACATAGCTCAATCAATGATAAATTTTTCTGATAATATCAAAAATTCAATCCTATTGTTATATTTCGTTTACTCTATTTGTGCTAATCTACGCGGCAAAAATTAAGAGTGAATTGTTAAAAAGCTAGTTATGATCCAGAAAATACAAAATGTAATTTTAAGCAAAATAATGCTGAAGTTTATCGCATTATTTTTTCTCTTTTCTATATTACACAAGGTAATGGGCTATCCATTCAAGCCGCTGTATATATTTTTTATAAGCATTGGTTTACTTTATGTGAAAAATAGTATCTACCGTTTTATTGTTTTATTTTTCACTATTTTAGCTGCTGTTTATTTACCTGTCGGGTTGATCTATAGCTCCCCTACATATAATACAGTTGCTTCCTTTTATTATACCGACATACAAGAATCACGAGAATTTATATCAAATATAGATAATAAATATTTTATTTATTCTATCTTAATACTCGCTTTTGGAACTTTAGTTAGCTTTATTAAAGCCAATCCGATGAATTATCATAAAAAGACAATATTAAGTATCGTAATGGTGGTTTTTTTCTTCACTCCCTCAAAATATGCTTTAAGTGGTAAATATGAGAGAGCGGCTAATTCAGGAACACCAGAAACTCGTTTTTTTACAGAGCTCATTTATTCTATTTATTCCTTAATCAATGAGGTTGAATTATATACAAGTGATGACACTTTTAAAATCACTGACGTTAATAACCAATATGATACTTACGTTATTGTTATTGGTGAAAGTGTCCGAAAAGATTTTATGCAAGAATACGGTTTTAAAATACAGAACACGCCATTTATGAGCTCAATCAATGGGACTTTTTTTACTAACTACACCTCTGCAGCGAGTTCGACACAACCTTCTTTAACGCATAGCTTATCCTTATATCCTGAAATCGGTAATAACATCATGACATTAGCTAACAAAGCAGGTTTTGATACTTACTGGTTATCTAATCAAGGATTTGTGGGTGAATATGACGGCTCAGTTGCCGCTATTGGACGAAGAGCAAACAATAGTTTTTTTATTAAAAGAAGAAGTTCAGATGATAAATTAGTCTCTCCAGACGATGCATTGTTGCCAGAATTTAAATTGGCTTTGAAGTCCCAAGTACCTAAAAAACTTATTGTTGTTCATCTTATGGGAAGTCATACGCCATTTTGTACCAGAACAGAGGAGCAGTTTGATCATTTTTATCAGAATAAAAAATTCTCTTGTTATGTCCAGAGTATAAAAAATACAGATAAATTGTTATCAGAAATATATTCTGACTTAAGTAAAACTAAATCAAAATGGTCAATGATGTATTTTTCTGATCATGCGTTATCTTTAACATATGACAAAAATGAATTGGCACATAGTGATAAGTACAAGCAGAACTATGAAGTGCCTTTTTTCATCACATCTTATAATTCTAAGCATAAAGAAATGATAAACAGCCGTCGTAGTGGGCTAAGTTTTATGTCTTTATTTTCTCAGTGGACCGGAATAGAAGAAAGTAATATTGAAAGTAATTGTGATATGTTGTCTAAAAACGATTGCCCTAACCAAAATATTATAATTGATTTTAATAGAAATCATCGCATGTTTGATGATTTACCCGATGATTATTCCAAATAAGAATAAAATGGGATGCCTTCACTCATAAGGCATCCTTAAAATATTACGGATAAACTAGCCAAATAATATCCGACGCAGTTGAAGTCTCTACTCGATTTAATATTACTCAATATCTTTTCCAGGCGCTTAACTGTAATTTCTGACTTTCTAAAGCAATCCCTAAATCTAATGCATCTTATAATGGAGTTATGATCTTATCTGCATGATTGATCAATTTAACTTTACATTTATTAGCTATATAAACTTCTTTTTCTTTCAATTCAGTCGCTCCAAGTTCTTTCCATTCTGGGAATCCGTTAAAGTTTTGTATAACTTTGAAACCTAATTTCTCGGTTTTTGTAAACTCATCATAAGTAGACTGGAACACCCAAACGCCTTTTAAGTCACTTTCAATCTCAGCACTAAATCATACGGATAGTTTGCGTGCGACCTGAGCCCACGGCGTTTATAAGTTTCAGGGCAATTTGCCACGACCACCAATAACCCCGATTTATCAAACAAACCAAGCAACCCATTTTATGATGAATGGCGGTAGTATTATTACTTTGCAGAGAATCTTAGGTCACTCGACATTACAGCAAACACTGACCTA
This sequence comes from Providencia sp. PROV116, assembly GCF_028482485.1. Lineage (NCBI taxonomy): Bacteria > Pseudomonadati > Pseudomonadota > Gammaproteobacteria > Enterobacterales > Morganellaceae > Providencia > Providencia sp. PROV116. The sequence goes on from NZ_JAMPQO010000002.1 coordinate 109,240, forward strand.
CGCACACTTTGCACCGGACTTTCTTCAAGATGCGATTACGTATAATCCATTAAAGGGAGGAACAGAGTTAGCTTAATAGATTGTTCGTTTTAGGATGATTTTGACGACGAAAACCGAGGCAAATTTAACTTTTGCATGTCCACAAATTGTCCACACTGGGATGCATTTCTCCGCTGTAAGTACCACCAAATCAGCGTTTAGATCGTCCACAAGTTGTCCACACTTGAACACTTTTAGGCACTTTTGAGCCTTTTTTGTACAGATTATGCACAAAAAAAAAGGCACTCGCCCCCGAGTGCCTTTTGACTACAACTCACTGAATATAAAGTAAATTACACCTATTCAGCGGTTCTGGTACTTGTGCGGATCAGGTAATCAAATGCGCTAAGTGCGGCTTTTGCTCCTTCTCCGGCTGAAATAATAATTTGCTTATAAGGGACTGTAGTACAGTCACCTGCAGCGAAAATACCTTTAATACTGGTTTCATTACGAGCGTCAATTTCAATTTCGCCCATACGGTTTCTGGCGACCGTATCACCTAACCAATTGGTATTTGGCAATAAACCAATTTGTACAAATGCGCCGGCAACTTCCAGTAAATGAGTACTATTATCAGTACGATCTTTGTATTCAAGCCCCGTCATTTTGCTACCATCACCTTTTACTTCTAAGGTTTGCGCATTGACGATAATATCGACATTTTTCAGGCTACGGGCTTTTTGCTGTAACACTGAGTCTGCTTTCAGTTCCGGAGCAAACTCCAGTACGGTCACATGTTCAACCACTCCAGCTAAATCGATAGCCGCTTCAATACCTGAGTTGCCGCCACCAATAACAGCAACACGTTTACCTTTAAATAATGGGCCATCACAATGCGGACAGAATGTTACGCCTTTAGTGCGGTATTCTTGTTCCCCCGGAACACCCATATTTCTCCAGCGCGCACCCGTTGAAATAATGATACTACGTGATTTTAAGATACCACCTGATGCTGTTTCGATTTGGTGTAATCCACCTTCTTCTGCAGCAGGTATCAGTTTTGCAACTGATTGGCCATCAATGACATCAACATCATAGTTGTCCACGTGGTTCTTTAATGCACCTGCAAAAATAGCGCCTTCCGTTTTGATAACTGAAATATAGTTTTCAATATCAACCGTATCCATGACTTGGCCACCAAAACGCTCACCAATCACACCAGTGCGGATCCCTTTACGAGCCGTATAAATTGCCGCTGAAGCCCCTGCTGGGCCACTACCAATAACAAGTACTTCAAAAGGTTCGCGCTCTGTTAGTGATTTTGCTGCACGCGCATCTGCATTGGTATCGACTTTGCTAACAATCTCGCTTAATGTCATACGCCCTTGACCAAACTCTTTTCCATTCAGGAAAATCGCAGGAACGCCCATTACATTACGTTCATCAATTTCATTTTGGAAAAGTGCACCATCAATAGCGGTATGACTAACATTTGGATTTAAAACTGCCATCAAGTTCAGTGCCTGAACAACATCTGGGCAGTTATGGCAAGATAAAGAATAATAAGTCTCAAAATGAAACTCGCCCTCAAGACCTTTAACCTGCTCTAATAACTCTTGTGCTTCTTTCGATGGATGACCACCGATTTGCAATAAAGCCAGCACAAGAGACGTAAATTCATGTCCCAGAGGCGAGCCTGCAAAACGCAAACCACTATCTGTACCTGGGTTAGTAATTAAAAAAGAAGGTGTTCTTACTGCACTATTTCGTTCTTCACGTACAGTGACTTTATCAGACAACGACGCAATTTGTTCTAACAGCTGTTTGATTTCATTTGATTTTTGGCTGTCATCTATATTAGCAACTAATTCAACGGGCTTAGTTAAACGTTCTAAGTAGGCTTTCAATTGTGCCTGTAAATTATTGTCGAGCATGTAATCCCCTTTAATTTTTATCATAAAATCGGGTACATATACCCGTCATGATCCAAGTTGCAGGCCTAGACACCTGCAACCTGAATTATTCAGTATTAATCAATTAAGCTAGATTAATTAGATTTTGCCGACTAAGTCCAAAGATGGGGACAGCGTTGCATCACCTTCTTTCCATTTAGCTGGGCAAACTTCACCTGGGTGACTAGCAACATATTGCGCTGCTTTTACTTTACGCAGTAAATCTGAAGCGTCACGGCCAATGCCTTCTGCTGTAACTTCAATCGCTTGGATGATACCTTGTGGGTCAACAACGAAAGTACCGCGGTCTGCTAAGCCTTCATCTTCACGCATGTTTTCGAAGTTACGTGTTAATGCGCCTGTTGGGTCACCAATCATTGCATATTTGATTTTACCGATAGTTTCTGAACTTGCATGCCATGCTTTATGGGTAAAATGTGTGTCAGTAGAAACAGAGAAAATTTCAACACCTAATTTTTGGAATTCTTCATAATGATCAGCAATGTCACCCAATTCTGTTGGGCAAACAAAGGTGAAGTCAGCTGGATAAAAGAAGAAAACACTCCATTTACCTGCAACATCTTTCTCAGAAACTTCGATGAATTCACCGTTTTTAAATGCTTGGTTAGTAAATGGTTTGATTTGAGTATTAATTAATGACATATGATGTTCTCCTGTTTGGTTGCCTATTAAGTTACTGTTTTACAGCAGCTTAATCCAATCATTACCTACTATCGATTTGATAGGTGCAGCCTAATCATATTTCAAAAATCAATAGGTGAGACATTAAAACGCTTCCTGTTCTGTTCAGCAAGCGTTTTATTTATAAGGCCTATTTTATGTTCAGTGAGTTAAGCCATGGTGGCAATCGTTTTGCGAAAACGAATGAGTGCGAGGGAAAAGAATACAGCGCCAATCACAACGAGCACTGCAAATTGAGGCCAAACAATTTGGAAACCTGCTCCGCGATATAAAATCGCCTGAGCTAGACTAACAAAGTGTGTGGTCGGCATGGTTAACATAATATCTTGAACGAGCTGGGGCATGCTTTCTCGTGCTGTCATCCCGCCAGAAAGCATGTTTAATGGCAACAGTACTAAAATCATCAACAAACCAAACTGAGGCATAGATCGTGCAATTGTCCCCATAAAAATACCAATTGATGTTGTCGCAAATAAACTCAAGGCAACTCCACACATAAACAATAAGATAGACCCTTCTATGGGGACTTGTAGCAATGTTTTTACCACTAAAATTAAGGAAACACCGGATGCAATCAATACCACCAGCCCCATTGACCATATTTTTGACATCATAATTTCAAATGGTGTTAGTGGCATGACCATCAAGTGCTCAACGGTACCGTGCTCTCGCTCCCTGATAAGTGCTGCCCCCGTCAAAACGATCGATAGCATCGTAATATTATTGATAATTGCCATAACAGAACCGAACCATGACTGCGTCAAGTTAGGATTAAAGCGCATACGCACTTCCAAATCGACAGGCAAACTCGCATTACTGCGGTATTTTGCTAAAAATTCGTTCACTTCACCTAAGGTAATATTTTGAATATAACTATTCCCTAAGAAGGCTTGGCTCATTCTTGTTGCATCAATATTCACCTGAATTTCTGGATGCCGGCCGGCAAGCACATCACGTTGAAAATTAGGCGGAATATCTAATGCAAATGTATATGAGCCACGGTTTAACAAGCCATCAATTTGGTCTGGTGTGATATCTACGGGAGGTAAGAAATAAGGTGCGTAAAAGCTATTGATTATCCGGTTTGATAACTGTGACTTATCTTGGTCAGCAATCGCAATGGGAGCATTATGTAAAGAACCGGGTGTCACCGTTGCCGACGAATAAATCGATACCGTAAAAGCAAAGACAATCAAGGCTAGCATTGCTTTATCGCGGCCCAGACTGCGCAATTCTTTGATTCCTAAATTAAATATATTCTGAATTTTACGTATCATCACTATGCCTCCTGCTTTTTCAGGAATAAAACACTTAGCCCAATAACCAGTGGTACGGTGATCAGTAATGGAATAAATGATGACTGTAAATCGAATAAATTTAATCCCTTAGAGAAGGTTCCTCGCGTGATAGTCAGAAAGTGCGACGTTGGATAAACCATTCCAACCCAACGGCCAATACCCTCCAATGATGAGACAGGGTCAATCATTCCTGAAAACTGAGTTGCTGGTATCAACGTGATGATAGAAGTACCAAAAATTGCCGCAATTTGGCTTTTCATAAAGCATGAAATTAGTAGTCCCATACCTGTTGCAATACTAATATACAGAAATGCTGCCAGCGTTAATGTCAGAAAGCTACCTTTAAATTCAACACCAAATATATACACTGATAATATGCACAGTAATACAAAGTTAAACATGCCTAATAAAATGTAAGGGAGCTGTTTTCCAAGTAAAAATTCTAATTTGGTGATCGGGGTGACATAAAGATTGATAATCGAACCAAGTTCTTTTTCCCGAACAACACTTAACGCACTCAACATGGCAGGGATCATCATTAATAATAATGGAATAACCGCGGGAACAATCGCTGGTAAGCTACGAACATCTGGGTTATATCGATATCGAGTTTCAATATCGATAGCGGGCATACCAGCAACACCAACGGGTTGGCGAGCTGCCATCGTACTTAGCCATGCTAAGTGCATTGCTTGTACATAGCCACGCACAGTTTCAGCACGGTTTGGCATGGCACCATCAATCCACACGCCAATTTTAACGTTATTACCACGGGCAACATCCCTTGCAAAATTAGGTGGAATTTCAATCGCAACAGTAACATCACCGCTACGCATTTTTGCCTCTAAGTCATCATAATCTTTAATTGGTGGTTGTTCGATAAAGTAACGTGAGCCTGCTAAGTTCAGAGTATATCCCTGACTTAGCCCTGTTTGGTCGCGATCGAGTACTGAAAAACGTAAATTTTCTACATCCATACTAATACCGTAACCCATGATAAACATGAGAATTACAGTTCCCAATAACGCCAATGTAGAACGGACAGGATCTCGACGCAATTCCATGCCTTCCCGGATGGAATAACTAAATAACCGACGTAAACTAAAGCGTTTTTTCAACGCTTCAGTCGCTTGTTCTTTCAGTTCAGGGTCAACATGGAACTCAGGCGCAGTTTCTTGCCCTTGCCCTGCATCACCTACCGCATCTTGCAAATAAGCAATAAAAGTTTCTTCTAATGTCGCTAATCCGCGTTTTTTGGTTAAGTTTGCAGGCGTATCACAATCAAGTACCTTTCCTGCATGCATTAATGAAATCCGGTCACAGCGTTCGGCTTCATTCATAAAGTGAGTTGAGATAAAAATTGTGACGCCGTCACGCCTTGATAAATCGACCATTAAATTCCAGAACATATCTCTGGCAACAGGGTCCACTCCTGACGTTGGCTCATCGAGGATTAACATTTCAGGTTCATGAATAACAGCGACAGCTAAAGATAACCGTTGACGAATTCCTAAAGGCAAATCATCAGGCATAGTATCCCTGACTTCCTCGAGTTCAAATCGTTGACACATATCATCAATGCGTTGTGCGATTTTTTCTTCTGGAATATGAAAGAGTTTTGCATGCAGTTCAAGGTTTTGCTCAACACTGAGTTCACTATATAACGAGAAAGCTTGCGACATATAACCGACGCGTTTGCGTGTTTCGATATCCTTAGGATCAATTTCTTGACCGAATAGCCATGCTTGACCTTCACTGGCTTGCAATAACCCCGTCAACATTTTCATGGTGGTCGATTTACCACACCCATTGGAGCCTAAAAAACCGAAAATCTCCCCTTTCGGAATTTTAAAATTAACATGGTCAACAGCGACAAAGTTGCCAAAACGCATGGTTAGGTCTTGAGCCTCAATGGCAATAATATTGTCTTTTGTGGTATCACGCGCAGGGATCACAACCTTTTTGTGCCCGCTACGCTTTTCTTCTGGTAGTAATTGAATAAACGCAGCTTCAAGGTCATCACATTGCGTCTGTGCTTTTAATTCAGATGCATGGCCAGTGGCAAGCACCTTGCCATCATCCATTGCCACTAACCAATCAAAACGTTCGGCTTCTTCCATATAAGCTGTTGCGACCAAAACACTCATATTGGTTTGTCGCAAACGAATACGATCGATTAAATCCCAAAATTGTGCACGAGATAACGGGTCAACCCCAGTGGTAGGTTCATCTAAAATTAATAAATCGGGATCATGAATTAACGCACAGCATAATCCCAACTTTTGTTTCATGCCTCCTGATAATTTGCCAGCAGGACGGTCTTTAAAGGGTGCAAGCCCTGTACTTTCAAGTAAATCTTGAATGCGATATTCACGCTCAGCTTTTGATTGACCAAATAAACGCCCAAAAAAATCGACGTTTTCATAAACAGATAATGTATGGTAGAGATTCTTCCCTAAACCTTGTGGCATGTAAGCGATGCGAGGGCAAACAGCTCGGCGGTGTTCAATGTCATTCATATCACCATCAAGTACCGTTATTTGGCCTTCTTGAATCACTCTTGCCCCCGCGATCAGAGAAATCAAGCTTGATTTTCCTACACCATCTGGACCAATCAACCCAACCATTTTTCTTGCTGGGATGGAAAGCACAATGTCATCCAACGCACAATTATCACCATAATGCTGGCTGACATGCTGTATATCGATAATCACATCATCCATCAGTTTATTGGTCATTGTGGTAATCTCACCTCAAGTTCAGCAGGCCAAGATTCATTCGGATCCAAACGTACATACGCTTTACCAGGTAACCCTGTTTTGACATATTCTAAGTGTTGCTCTAATAACTCAGGGGAAATACGCGCACGTACTCTGAACATCAATTTTAAGCGTTCATTTTGTGTTTCTACGGTTTTGGGTGTGAATTGTGCAACACTTGCCACGAACGTGGTTTTTGCTGGGATCACGATGTTTGGTGCAGCATCAAGGATAATGTGAACATCACTGCCTAAGGCAACTTTACCTGCATCTTCAGTCGGTAAGAAAAAGGTCATATACACATCACTTAAATCGACCATATTCAAGACCCGCCCACCAGCGCCAAGTACCTCTCCAGGCTCAGCGACACGATATTGAATACGCCCGTTCCTTGGCGCTTTTAGAATGCTATCATCTAAGTCCGCAATAATACGACGTTCCGTTGCTGTCGCTGCATCAACACGGTTTTTCGCTTGAACAATACCGGCGCTTGCAGAATCAATCGCTGATGTCGCGGCGGCAACTTGTGCTTTTGACGCCTCCAGTGCTGCGCGAGCACCTTGCATCTGCGCTGTATCATCATCGACTTGTTGTTGAGAAACAGCATTGGTTCTTACCAAAGCTCTAGAGCGATTTAACCGTTTTTGTGCAGCGTCTAATTCCGCTTCACGTTGACGAACAACGGCTTGAGCAGCAACTTTTTCACTTTTTCGTTGGGCTAAAGCAGATTCGGCTGTCGTCACTGCACTAATCGCTTGGCGCAACTGGGCTTGTACTTCATGAAGCTGCTCTTGAAGCGCTCGAGTATCCATACGAGCAAGTTCTTGGCCTTCTTTAACAAAATCCCCTTCTTTGACGTTAATCGTTTCAATGCGCCCTGCAGTCTTAGTCGCAATATCAATTTCCGTTGCTTCTATACGGCCATTACTTTGTGCAAATCCAGCAGGTAGCCCACCTGAATTAACATTCCAGTAATAAAAACCACCCGCAACAATAATTATTATTAAAATGATGTAAAAAGATATTTTTTGCTTATTTATTTTCATACCATCCCTTTCCATTAAATGAGAAAACAAGGAACAACAATTATTTTGATTATTAACCTGGTAAATATTAATAAAACGATATAACTGTCCTATATGCTAAATAAATACAACTAAGACAAAAGTAATAATTTTTTATTTTTTAACTATGTTAGTACGTGTAAACACAGTTATTAAATTAGCTATCTATCTAATTTAATAACATTTTATCAGCATTTAAGTTAAGTGAAGTTGCCTTGTGTCACAAAAAGGTAGAATAGACAGATAAAAACAATAATAAGGCATTAATTGTATACATTTAATTCAATATATAAAAAATAAAGCCAGTCAATTAGTTTACTGGCTTTATTAATAGCATTTGATTTGAATAAATATTAGCAAGCAAATTCAACTATCGTTTTCTCGTCCATTCGGTAACGAACCCACTCATCTTGTGGTTGCGCGCCTATGCTTTTATAGAAATCAATTGCTGGCTGATTCCAATCAAGCACGCTCCATTCCAGACGCTGGCATTTTCGATCTACGGCTAATTTTGCAATATGTTTCAATAGTTTTTTCCCGGCTCCTGCTCCCCTAAAATCAGGAGATACATATAAATCCTCTAAATAGATACCGCTATTACCTAACCATGTTGAATAACTTGTAAAGAATACGGCATACCCTGCTGGGTGCCCATCGACATAACAAATCAATGCTTCAGTGCTTGAATTTTCATCGAATAAAGAATTTTCGATATCAGCAACTGTTGCTTTCACTTCATGACGTGCTTTTTCGTAATCCGCAAGTTCAATGATCATATCTAATATCAAAGCGGCATCTTGGTGGGTTGCTGACTTTATTTCTACGTTCATTTGGGGGTCTCTTATCTTTTGAATCCTAATTTTAAACGCTACTAACGAAGAACCCAATTCACAGCAGTATTATTCATTTCTTCGGGTATGATATAAGTATCATTTATATCTGTGGATATACTTAATTTAACAATAATAATCAAACAACGCATTTCTGGACATTGTTTGCCAAAGACTATGTTTGCTATGATTATCTCATGGATTAACTTAACAAATATTAAGGAGGCTAATCTATGCTGTTGTGTGATCTTATTGAATACTCACACTTCTTTGGTAATCGCCAGAGCTCAGGCTTTCACAGTTTTATACTGCGATAACCCTGCCTGAGCGAAGCTACTAAAGAAAATCTTCCCTCAGCTTACTGGGTTGTCGTGACGACTATACCCTGGCATTTTTATGCCTAAAATTTGAGTAAGCTATGAGCACTTTATTAACTGTAAAATCACTAAATTACGATACTTCAACCTCGACTTTATTGAATGATATCTCTTTTACCGTTCAACAAGGCGACCGTATTGGTTTAATTGGCCATAACGGAAGCGGGAAAAGTACATTATTGAAGCTAATAACCCAGCAGTTGTTCCCTAATAATGGCAGTATTACTTATGCGAATCACTGTGTTACTGCTTATATTGAACAACATTTACCCGATGATATTGCTTCCTTGACACTGCTTGATGCACTGGTTCAAAAATTACCTGAACAAGACAAAGTCACTGAGCGCTGGCGGGCTGAAGTTTTATTATCAGAATTAGGTTTTACACCTGAACAATGGGAACAAAAAGTTAATGCCATCAGTGGAGGGCAACATACTCGTTTGCTTCTAGGTCGTGCTTTAATTGAGCAGCCCGATTTACTACTACTTGATGAACCAAGTAACCATTTAGATTTACCCACACTTTTTTGGTTAGGTAATTTCTTACAGTCATGGAAAGGCAGTTTCGTACTCGTGTCTCACGACCAATCATTATTAGATAAAGTGAGTAACTGTACTTGGATTTTACGAGATAAATCACTGCATTTTTATCGGTTACCTTGCAGTGCAGCACGGCAAGCATTGAGTGAAAAAGACATCACTGATGCACGTCGTAATCAAGCCGAGCAAAAAGAAATTGACCGTATTACATCAAGTGCCAAGCGCTTAGCTATTTGGGGGCATGTGTATGACAATGAAGCCTTATCACGCAAAGCCAAGCAGATGGAAAAACATATTGTTCGGCTTAAAGATGCCCAAACTGAGTTAACTGAAGGCTATCAATGGAAGCTTGCTTTAAATGGCAAAGCGATTCCTGCAGATAGAGTTTTGGAGTTGGAAAACACTGTTGTTTCAACACCGAATGGAAATCAGTTGTTTAAAACGGCATATCATCAAGTGAAAAGTGGTGACCGTATCGCCATCATGGGCGCTAATGGCTGTGGTAAATCGACACTATTACGTCTACTTTGGCAATGTTATCAACAAGATTTGCGTTATAGCTCGCAATTGAAGTTTCACCCAGCAATCAGTGCTGGTTATTATGACCAACAATTAGAGCAGCTAAATGATAATGATAGCCTACTAGAGGCACTACGTCATTTTGCACCTTTAACCGATGAACAACGAAAAATGGCCTTGATTGGCGCTGGTTTTGCTTATTCACGCCATCAACAGAAAGTAGTAACACTGAGTGGTGGAGAACGCGCTAGGTTATTGTTTATTGGTTTAAGTTTAGCTCAGTACGAGTTGATTTTATTGGACGAACCTACCAATCACCTTGATCTAGAAGGCAAGGAAGCGCTTTGTGAACAAATTAGCTTATTTTCTGGAGCATTATTGGTTGTAAGCCATGATAGATGGCTCATTGAAAATAGCTGCCAACGCTTCTGGTTTATCGATGATAATCGGCTAGAGGAATACCTTAATGTTGATGATATTTATCATAAAATCGAGCTGCAATCCCAGTCATTATTAACGCCTACACTTGGGAGAGATGTCTCTGTTAAATCGGCGATTAAAATTCCTTGTGAGAAACCTGCGCATGAAGATGAGCTACTAGAAACATTACTGATATTAGAGCAAAAGTTACTTGCGGATCAAAAACGCAAACTAAGCCACCAAAAGCCACAGTTACAACAACAGTGGATAAATGAAATAGCCCAAATACACGCTAAATTGGACTTATAACCGATACCCCCTGATGACGCTAAGTGATCAGGGGGCCTTCTCAATAAGTCGTATACTGATATAGGATGATAGTTACAGTTTACAAAATAATTATATGTACCCTAAAATTGACCTTATTGACGAAATAATAGAAAATTGAGTACTGTTATTCATCAATAATGAAAATAATTGAATTTATTCTTTATGCCTTTCGTATGAATAAAGATTTTGTAAACTATCCAAATTATTATTTTATTTTTTGTTTTTTAGCTCGCTTAAAATATGACGTTGGGACATTGGGGCAAACAACCTCTTTAAATTTAACATCTTTATTCGTATTCACAGGCTGTTCATTTTCAGAAGTAACCGGGTAGTTGCTCTGTGGTATTTTGCTTATTTCTTTCATATATAAATGCTCTTTTGCTTGTATAATATCATTCGTTTTAGCCATTTGATTTTCCCTCTGCCACTAACACCGCATTGACTTGCTCAATTCGTTCCACTGCGCGGTTAATGATCTCAACGACTCTTGTTGTCTCTTCTTTTGTCAACTGTTGTATCACGATTTGGTGTCTCAACAATGACTTAAATTTATCTACAGCACATTCAATTTCATTAGCAAATTGATTACCTGCTTTTAATTCCTGTGCATATTTTAATTTTAGTTGAACTTCTGCCAATATTTCAGCTTTGAGTAATAAAAAACAGCGACCTTCTGGAGTAATTACATAACACTTGCGCCCTTTTCCATTATCTTTACCCGCTGAAATAAACCCTAACTCTTCTAATAACGTTAGAGTCGGATAAATTACCCCCGGACTTGGACAATAAAAACCTGCCGTTTCTTCTGCAATTTTTTTTATTAACTCATAACCATAATTAATTTCCCCTGTCAGTAAATGTAGGATATAAATCCTTAACTGTTTAGGGTTAAACATACGACTGACACTTTTACCGTTACACAAACACGGGTCTAGTTGTTGTTCACTTGCCATTAAAACTCTCAGGGTTATTCATTCTAAAACCGATATATCTAATATAATAGTTACTTTTACAAAAAATGCCAGCTTTAGATATATCTGTTTTTGTGCATAACGTGCTAATGATAATCATTCTTATATGGATTATACCGACTAAATACCAATACAACAGTAAAAAATGTGCGGTAAATTGTCTAACTGAGTAAATTATGCAGTAAATTTGAGAAAGGCTTTTAGGAAAAGAACAAGCCAGCCATCAAGAGACGGCTGGCAAGTAAACTGTTTATTAACCAATATTAGGTAATATGTTGAAAACAATACCTAACTGAACTCCTATAACTATAATGCCACAAATAAATACCAATGATAAACCTAATCCACCACCCAATACTTGATATTTCTGTGGGTTCAATGCCCTTGATTTAAATGCCATTGCACTAGGTAGTAATAAAGCTAGTATTGAAAGTGCAATTGCGGCATACCCTAACGCCATCACAAACCCTTTAGGATAAAATAAAGCAAAAACTAACGGTGGTCCAAAAGTCAGTAAACCTGTTTGTAGACGCCCTGAAGCATTATCTTGACGTTTAAATAAGTCTGCTAAAAAGTCAAATAACCCTAAAGCAACCCCAAGGAAAGATGTCGCTAGAGCCAAGCTCATGAACATTTGTGCAATTAACTCTGTTTTTCCTGATTGAGCCACATCCTTAATTGCATCTAATAGTCCATTAAGCCCTGCGTTTTCAGCCAAAATACCAACGAACGTGGTTGTACCAATACTCCCTAAGGTTGCGATTTGCCATAAAATATAAGCAATCAATGGGATAGCACTTCCGATGATAAAAATAACTCGCAGCTTTTTGACATCTCCCCCCATGTATTTAACGATACTTGGGACGCTACCATGAAAGCCAAATGAGGTAAAAAATACTGGTATCGCAGATAAAATGAGAACTTTTTCAGTTGGCGCAGCCAATAAATTTTGTTGCTCAACATGCGGTATCATTAATGCCAATATAATGACTAGGAAAACAATTTTTGCAGCAAATAAAATACGGTTGATAAAATCTACGGATGAAGTCCCGAAACATACAACGCCACCGCCAATGACGGTAAATACAACAATTCCCATCCAATCGGCCATTTCAATGGCAAAACTACTTTTTAAATTTGAAGTAATGATTTCCCCTGCACCACTGACATAAGCCGCTGTCAGTGCATACATAAGGAACATCATACTGAAACCCGTAATAAATTTGCCACTAGACCCTAAATACCGTTGCGCAACACTACCAATTCCCGTTTCGTGGGATTCATGTTGATAAACCTCGACCAAGAGCAATGCTGTGTAACACATCAATGCCCATAACACTAATAACATAGCCAAGCTAACTAAAAACCCATTACCAGCAGCCGCGATAGGCATAGCTAACATACCTGCGCCAATCGTAGTACCTGCAACAATAAATACACTACCAAGTGTGCGATTTTTCATATTGAGATCCTAACAATCAATTAAATATTAATTTTATAATTGGAATGATTTGACTTATTTTCTTGATTAATGAGTTGTTGCAGTTTATCTTCAAAGATATTTTTTAACTCCGCCCAATAGGTTTCAAAATGTGCCCTATCACGCAAGCAATGCGTCATGATCGCTGCCCGTAGTACATAAATTGACCGCACTTTATGCCATTCATTATCAGAGAACTGTGCATCTCGACATAAATTCAATGGATTATCACCATATTCGTTATAAGTTAGCGAAGTTGATGAGGTGAGAAAATCATTAGAATAACTCCGACCAGCTGCATAAGAGCATAATTCATATAGCCGCTTATTTAGCTGATTTTGCTTTTCTAAAGAGGTGTTTCCGATTTCACGAAACATAAAGTTAATCATGTGAAAATCAGGCGTAGGCATAGCAATAATTGAAAATTGACGCTCATCAATAATGAAAGGCTCACATTGATTAATTTTGTCAATCATCCAATTGGCCGTGATGATCCCTGCGGCAATCACTTTTCCATACCCTAAAACATTTAATGGGACTAAGCGATGTGCAGCCCATACCGCTGCGGCGGTTGCGCCTGCTTTTGACCCTTCCATAATGGAAGAGCCAAGTAATACATTCTGCGTTTTTTCTGCTTTACGCTGTTTTTCTTGCACTTCTTCAAATACATAAGCGGCATGGTAAGAAACCAAATCTACAATCCGCTTATCTTTCATACAAATTGCCCCCGCCGCATACGGAATAAACCCCACTTTATGAGGGTCAACGGTAATAGAATCAGCTTGGCTTAATGCTTTAAAACTTTCATACACATCGCGTTTTGGCCACACCATATTTTCAGGGAAAATTCCTTCACTATGATACCGTTGGATTAAATTCTCATACTCCATAAATTGATTTTCTTCATCACGAAACATCGCACAAGCGTATCCCGCATAAGCAGCATCGATATGCACATAAAAAGAAACACCAAAACGTTGCTCACATTCACGTCGTAGCTCAATGACTTCTTTGACATTGTCAATTGCGCCAGTTTCTGTGGTTCCCATAACGGCAACGACCGCTAAAATAGGTTCTCCTTGCTCAATCAATGCAAATACGGTTTCACGCATTTTACACACATCCGTTCGATAACTTGCATCAACGGGTAGTTGCACAATATTCTGTTGGCCTAAACCAAGGATATCCATCGCTTTCATCCATGAATAGTGTTTAGACTGAGGAACCAATAACTTACCGAGTTTTCCTTGCTCTATTCCAACGCCACGACAGGTCAGATCACGAATTTCTTCAAAAATTTGCTGTTTCTTTAATTCGTCAATTAAGTCTAGAACTGTAGGCACTGAAAGATTGAGCAACTCTTTTTCGGTTTTCCCCTTTAGTAGGTATTGGGATTTTGGATGCTGCATAATCGCCAACGGTAGTGTTTTAATATTTCTAGCTACCCATAATCCTTCATAGTTAGCTACTGTCCCACCTGATGTAATATGCCCCCAAGCATGTTGTACGTCATAACCAAACATGGCACATAAATCTAATCCGGCCTCTATTTCTAAAACGGTTGTCGTCGGAGAAGATTCTTGTGCACAATTATTAGGGTTGTACATCATCGCCATAACATAAGCTAAATTAGAAATCATCAGCGTATCTGCATTCATATGGCCCATATAACGTGGAGAGAACCATGGAACTGATGTTGTTTTTAATTTTGAAGAGAGTTGATTAAGAATACCTTCTGTACGATATAACGTATCTCGGTATTCAGGGGCATAGCGGTCAACGGTAGAGATAAGATCAGGGTCTTCTGGATGATAGCTAGAGCGCCAATGCATGTGTTCACTCACTGAATATTCCATCATTTCTTTGAAAAAGACAGCATTTTCAGATTTAGGGCCTAAAAACAATGCATCTACATTCATCTTTGCATTTTTAAAATTATTCATCATTACTACACCTTCAAACTGCAATTAGCAGCCGCTAGTTGCATTTAAGTCACTTAACTTAATATCATTGGAAAGTGCATAACGGGCTGTGTTTATATAAAAGATATCAATATATTAATGATATACATTTAAAAATATCATTTAAGAATTACTTATTGATAAACAAACCGTTAATGGCCAACTTGTTTATAGATATAATCTATTTTTATTAAATTATTAACAAACTAATTGGAATTTCATTCTAATTTGTGGGCAAGCACAAAAAATCAAAATTTAGTTAACTGTAAAGAGATATTTACGCTAAAAAGACTTGATTATGTAAATTATTTGTTATAAACAAACTGGCTTTTACTATTATAAGTAATATTGTAACACAACAGTAAAAACCAGATTAAAGGTTTACATTTAATTGTTTATTAGGACTATTTTACCAACAAGGTCACCTGACTCCATATATTCATGAGCTTCTTTTACTTGGTCTAAAGGATAATATTTGTTAATAACAGGTTTAATTTTACCTTTTTGCAACATTCCCCAAACTTGTTCTTTGAGCTCTTGTGCGATCAAAACTTTTTCTTCAATCGTTCGAGAACGCATCGTTGACCCTGTATGAGTTAATCTTTTTACCATTAAGGGCATCATATTTAACTCTTTAGGGTTACCTTTCATCATCCCAATCTGGATAATACGCGCAAATTTAGCTGCAACTTGATAATTTTTTGCAACATAATCGCCACCGATAATATCTACGACCATATCTACACCTCGAGAAGAGGTATAATTGAGTGTAGCTTTAACAAAATCATCTTTTCTATAGTTAACAGCACAATCTGCACCTAACGATTTTGCAACTTCAGCCTTATCCTCAGAACCGACAGTGGTAATCACTGTTGCACCAAAAGCTTTCGCTAACATAATCGCCACACTACCAATACCCGATGTTCCCCCGTGAATAAGTACTGTTTCGTCTTTTTTTAACTTGCCGATTTGAAAAACGTTTGCCCAAACAGTAAAAAAGTTTTCAGGTATTGCCGCCCCCTCGATGAAAGATAAATTCCCTAACGGTAAGGCGATGTGCTTATGCACTAGACAATATTCCGCATAGCCCCCCCCAGCAACCAGCCCACAAACTTTATCACCTAGCTGCCATTCCGCTACATCATCCGCCTTGCCTACAATAGTTCCTGCAATTTCAAGCCCCATAATCGGTGAAGCATCAGCCGGTGGAGGATAAGATCCTTTACGCTGAAAAATATCAGGACGATTAACGCCCGCAGCTTCCACCTTAACAAGTAAATACCCTGCAGAAATTCTAGGTAACGGTTTATCAATTAATCGCAGCTTTTCTGACCCACCAGGTTCTATAATGTCAACAACTGTCATCGAAGTGGGTAAAGACTGTTGAGTAAGTGTCATTATAATCTCCTTATTGAGGTTAATTTGAAAAATTGATATTCATAAATTTATTTTCGTGTTAAATTAATGCTAATTAGTTTAATATTTCGTGCTCAAGCACTATAATTTTAAGTATTAATTACAATGGTGATATCTGTCATCTTTTTATCGTTTAGAGGGTGAAATTTAATCTATATCAAATTTTATATTTAGTAATCTTCTTTAATTTAGCATTAATATCTAAATTCACTAATTTCTTGCATGTTCTCTGATTGGCTTTTTTGTTTATTAAGTCGATTCCGTCATACATTACTACTTACCAGTTGCATTATCTTATGTTAAAATTGACTCATATCAATAATTTTAACTTGATTGAGCCTTAAATATGATCCCAGAAAAAAGAGTTGTTCGTCGCATCCAGTCTGGTGGTTGTGCTATTCATTGCCAGGACTGCAGTATTAGCCAGCTTTGCATTCCTTTTACGCTGAATGAACATG
This sequence comes from Providencia sp. PROV116, assembly GCF_028482485.1. Classification (NCBI taxonomy): domain Bacteria; kingdom Pseudomonadati; phylum Pseudomonadota; class Gammaproteobacteria; order Enterobacterales; family Morganellaceae; genus Providencia; species Providencia sp. PROV116. The sequence continues at coordinate 126,295 of NZ_JAMPQO010000002.1, forward strand.
AACTGGATCAACTTGATAATATCATCGAACGCAAAAAACCAATTCAAAAAGGCCAAGCTTTGTTTAAAGCAGGCGATGAGTTGCGTTCATTATATGCCATCCGCTCAGGTACAATAAAAAGCTATACAATAACCGAAGAAGGCGATGAGCAAATTACCGGTTTTCATTTAGCTGGAGACCTTGTTGGTTTTGACGCCATCATTCATACACAGCACCCAAGTTTTGCACAAGCACTTGAAACATCAATGGTTTGTGAAATACCTTTTGAAACATTAGATGATTTATCAGGCAAGATGCCTAATTTACGTCAACAAATTATGCGTTTAATGAGCGGTGAAATTAAAGGTGACCAAGAAATGATCCTTTTATTATCTAAGAAAAATGCGGAAGAACGTTTAGCTGCATTTATTCTTAACCTCTCACACCGCTTTGCAGAGCGTGGTTTTTCACCAAGAGAATTTAGATTAACCATGACTCGTGGAGATATTGGTAACTATCTTGGATTAACCGTTGAAACTATCAGCCGCCTGTTAGGTCGTTTCCAAAAAAGTGGCATGCTAAGTGTTAAAGGTAAGTATATCACTATCGAAGATATGGCTAAACTAACTGATATTGCTGGTAAAGTTTCGGCAATTACATGCTAATCCCCCTAAACGGGTCATTGACAACGTGACCCGTTTTCATTTTTTTTTCCCAGATTTCTTGCCTATTTAATCTCAATATCATAGTTTATCTATATGGAAATATCCGTGTATCGAGAGGATTTCAATATGGCAAACTATAAAAACCTGCTAGTTGCAATTGACCCAAATCAGGATGATCAACCTGCATTAAGACGTGCTGTCTACATCGTGCAGCGTAATGGTGGACGGATAAAAGCGTTTTTGCCTATCTACGACCTTTCCTATGACATGACAACATTACTGTCCCCTGAAGAGCGTAATGCCATGCGTAAAGGTGTAATAAGCCAAAAAGCAGCGTGGATCAAACAGCAAGCTCATTTCTATCTTGAAGCAGGTATTGATATTGAAATTAAAGTTATTTGGCACAACAAGCCATATGAGGCCATTATTCAGGAAGTTATCAGTGGTGAACATGACTTATTACTGAAAATGGCGCATCAAACCGATAATTTCGAGTCAATTATTTTTACCCCGTTAGACTGGCACTTACTCCGAAAATGCCCTGCTCCCGTCTGGATGGTGAAAGATAAAGTATGGCCAGACCACGGTTCCGTGGTTGTTGCCGTTAATTTATCAAATGAGGAATCTTATCACGATGACCTCAATATCAAATTGGTCGAAAAAACAAAAGACTTAGCAACACGCATTATTAAAGAACAGGAAATTCATTTAGTAAGCGCATATCCTGTTGCGCCAATGAATATTGCCATAGAGTTGCCCGATTTCGACCCGAGCTTATATAACAACGCACTACGTGGCCAACATTTAATTGCGATGAAAGAGCTACGGCAAAAATTTGGGATTGATGAAAAGTACACCCATGTCCGTGAAGGCCTACCCGAGAAAATTATTCCTGACATGAGTGAAGAATTACATGCGGGGGTTGTGGTGCTGGGTATTTTAGGCCGTACAGGGATTTCAGCGGCCTTTTTGGGGAATACCGCAGAGCATGTCATCGATAAGCTAAAATGTGATTTATTAGCGATTAAACCTGACGGCTTTGTCTGCCCTATCACCCCTGCTGATGAAGATTAATTAATCATTTAAAAATTGCTCCCCCTAATTCACTAACTAGGGGAGCAATTCAATCCTGATTCTGTTTATGTTGGCTGGAATTAAGTACTGGCCAAACCTGCATAGCATTAAAAATAACTTGATTCAGCCTTTCAAGTTCAATTCCGTCACACGCTTGGATGGTAAAACCATCAATTACCGTGATATAAAAATCAACGATAGCTTCAATCGGTGCATCTGGTGCAACATCGCCATCAGCAATACCTTTGCGCATACGCTCTAGTAGAATCTCTTGATAGCTCTTACGTTTTTCTTGAACATTTAATTGCACATCTTCGATTTGCTTCGCCCCATTCATTGCCGCAGTAATCAACATACAACCTGCGGGTTTGTTTGGCTGAATTAGCCTTTTGGCGCTTTCGTACATCAGTAATTCAATCGCAATTTTCGCCGTTTTAGCTTGCTTTACGATAGATAAAATAGGGCAAGCTTCATTCATCAAATAATAATCAATACATTGATTAAACAGCGATGCTTTATCACCAAAAGCACAGTAAAGACTAGGTGCGGTGATACCTAGCTCATGAGTTAAATCGCTAATTGAGGTTGCAACATAGCCATTTCGCCAAAAAAGTAACATGGCTTTAGCTAATGCATCTTGTTGGTCAAAGCCTTTCGGCCGCCCACGTTTTATTTGATTCATATTCTCACTTTACTCGCAGTCAACTCACTATGCCATAACTATTTTATAGTGATCGCTATAAAAATAATTGACAGCGCCTAAATTAGCATAAAGAATAGCGTTATGATTTTATAACGATCACTATAAAATTATTTCTTTTTTTGTAAACTACTTCATTTTCATGGAAAGCACATGACAACAACTCATTTTTCTTCGCACAATGGTAACTGGCTTTCACTATTATCTGCAACTTTTGCTTGCTTCATTATTGTTACTGGTGAATTTTTAGCGATAAGCGTCCTGAATAATATCGCTTATGATTTCCAAATATCAACAGGTACAGCAGGGCTTACCGTGACAGTTACATCTATCGCAGGTATGGCATCCTCCCTATTTGTTCCCATTTATGCAAAAAATATCGATAGACGCCAAGTATTACTTTTCTTAGTTGCTCTCATGATATTAGCCAACGCAATTACGGCTTTCGCTTCTAATTTTAGTTTAGTTTTATTAGGTCGTTTCGCATTAGGAATTGCATTAGGGGGTTTTTGGGGTGTTGCTGCTGGCTTAGTCGTACGTTTAGCACCTAAAAACATGTCAATTACCACATCCGTAACAATATTTTTTTCGGCAGTCACATTAGTTACCGTACTCGGCGTACCTCTAGGCGCTTGGCTATCTGATAACTATGGTTGGAGAACACCTTATATTGCATTAGTCATTGCGGGCGCTATCGCATTTTTAATGCAGTATTTTTCTTTACCATCATTAAAGCCGTCCTCGTCTATGCAATGGAAAGAGTTATTATTGATGCCCTCGCACCCAATTGCACGTAAAGGGTTAGTTATATTTACATTGATTTTTTTAGCGCATTTCTCCGCCTATAACTATTTTACGGTGTTCTTTAAACAAACCGCAGGTTTTATCGAAGGGCAAATTTCAGCATTATTACTCTTTTTTGGTGTAGCTAGCGTCGTTGGCAATATACTGGCAGGCTATGTCGGAAAACATAATGTTCGTTATAATTTTGCGATTAGTGCACTTTTATTGGCCTTAGCTTTTCTCGCATTATCCGTTTTAGATTTTAATTGGGCGACCAGTATCATATTTGTTTTTTCATGGGGAGTTGCTGCGGGTATGGTTCCTGCAACAATCAACATGTGGATGCACGTTCATGTTCCAGAATTAACCGAAAAAGGTTCAGCTTTGATTACCTTTATGTTTTTAATTTTAATTACTATTGGTAGCTTAGTGGGAGGATATGTCATGGATAATTTCAATGGCGGAGTTCTCATGATGAGCATGCTCATGATATCAACACTAGCGTTTTTATTAGTGTTTACCTTTGCTCGCGGACTAACCAATTGCGCTAGATTTTGCATCAAATGATACGTTTATAAAATTACACCACATAAATTGATTTAGCTCTTAAATACCAAGAAGGGGTGACTGGTATTAGCCAATCACCCCTTCTTATTTATTGCTAATTTTGAAGTAAATTAACGATTCATTAAATTACAATGCACGTAAGATTGCATCAACGCTATCTTTCGCATCACCAAACAACATTTGTGTATTCTCTTTGAAGAATAACGGGTTTTGAACCCCAGCGTAGCCTGTATTCATTGAACGTTTAAATACAATGACATTGCTTGCTTTCCAAACTTCAAGGACAGGCATCCCCGCAATTGGGCTGTTTGGATCTTCTTGAGCCGCTGGGTTAACCGTATCGTTAGCACCAATAACCAGAACGGTATCAGTATCAGAGAAATCATCATTAATTTCATCCATTTCCAATACGACATCATAAGGGACTTTGGCCTCTGCTAATAATACGTTCATATGGCCAGGTAAACGCCCTGCTACAGGATGAATACCAAATCGCACCTTGATACCACGTTCACGTAGTTTAGTAGTGATATCCGCAACAGGGTATTGCGCTTGTGCAACTGCCATACCATAGCCTGGAGTGATAATTACCGATGTTGAATTTTTCAACATTTCAGCAACTTCCTCTGCAGTGCTTTCACGGTACTCACCCATTTCTTCTTCAGTACCCGTTGAAGAGCCATCTGTACCGAAGCCTCCCGCAATGACACTAATGAATGAACGGTTCATCGCCTTACACATAATATAAGACAGAATCGCCCCTGAAGAACCGACCAATGCCCCTGTGACAATCAACAAGTCATTGCTTAACATGAAACCTGCCGCTGCAGCAGCCCAACCTGAATAAGAATTCAGCATTGAGACAACTACAGGCATATCTGCCCCACCAATTGATGCAACTAAATGCCAGCCAAAGGCTAAAGCAATCACAGTCATGATTAGCATCAAGAAGACTTGTAAGCCCACACTTTCTGTTTTAACGAAAATCACTAGCAGAATAAATGAAACAACTAACGCCGCTAAATTCAGTTTATGGCGATTAGGTAACATCATCGGTTTTGATGACATTTTTCCTGATAATTTACCATAAGCGACCACTGAACCAGTGAAGGTAACCGCACCAATGAAGATCCCTAAAAAAACTTCTGTTAAATGAATGTTTTCCATCACAACATCAGCGTGCCCTTCACTTGCGATAAAGCTGTTGAAACCAACCAGCACTGCTGCTAAACCGACAAAACTATGTAAAATAGCCACCAGCTCAGGCATTTCTGTCATTTCAACTTTTTTCGCTAAGCGAATACCAATCACTGCACCAATAATCATCGCAACGATCATCCAGCCCACATTAGCACTGTGAGGACCTAAAATCGTGGCTACCAATGCAATAGCCATCCCGATGATGCCGTAAGTATTCCCTCGTTGGGAGCTTTCATGACGGGATAGCCCAGCAAGGCTGAAAATAAATAGGATAGCAGCAACTATATAAGCTGCTGTCACAATTCCACTCGACAACATAAGTTACCCCTTACCCTTTACGAAACATTTTTAACATGCGTTGGGTTACAGTGAACCCACCAAAAATATTGATACTGGCGATCAATATGGCGATAAAGGATAAGAAGCTTACCCAGCCACCGCTTCCAATCTGGAGCAAGGCGCCCACGACGATGATCCCTGAAATAGCATTAGTGACTGACATTAACGGTGTATGCAATGCATGAGTGACATTCCACACCACGTAATAACCGACCACACAAGCTAATGCAAATACCGTAAAGTGCGATAAAAACTCTTTTGGCGCTGAATTAGCGAACCAACCAAACAAGATGATGGCTAATGCCATCAAGCCATATTTCAGCGTCGGTGACATCTTTTTCTCAGGCGCTTTAACTTTTTCAACCGATTGCGGTTTCGCCTGCGGTTGAGCAGATACCTGAATTGGGGGGGCAGGCCAGGTGATTTCACCCTGCTTAATCACTGTGACCCCGCGAATAACCAGATCGTCAAAATCAATGTTGATTTCACCGTCTTTTTCTTTGCATAGCAGTTTCATCAAGTTAACAAGGTTTGTTCCATATAACTGTGATGATTGAGTTGGCAAACGGCTTGGTAAGTCAGTGTAACCAATGATTTTTACGCCATTGTCAGTCACAACCAACTTATCTGCTTGAGTTAATTCACAGTTTCCCCCAGTTTGCGCAGCTAAGTCGACAACCACACTCCCTGGTTTCATTGATTCAACCATTTCCTTGGTAATCAATTTAGGGGCGGGTTTACCTGGGATCAGTGCCGTAGTCACAATGATATCGACTTCTTTCGCCTGAGCAGCGAACAATTCCATCTCAGCTTTAATAAATGCTTCTGACATCACTTTGGCATAGCCATCGCCACTACCAGCCTCTTCTTTGAAATCTAATTCAAGGAATTCAGCTCCCATACTCTGAACTTGCTCTTTCACCTCAGGGCGAGTGTCAAAAGCGCGGACAATAGCGCCTAAGCTACCTGCAGCACCAATTGCAGCAAGGCCAGCAACCCCAGCACCGATGATCATGACTTTCGCTGGAGGCACTTTACCTGCTGCCGTAATTTGCCCCGTAAAAAAACGGCCAAATTCATGAGCAGCTTCAACAATTGCACGGTAGCCTGCAATGTTAGCCATTGAACTCAGCGCATCAAGTGACTGGGCACGTGAAATACGTGGCACGGCATCCATCGCCATCACGTTAATTTTCCGAGCTTTTAAAGCTTCCATTAGCTCAGCATTTTGTGCCGGCCAAATGAAACTCACCAGTGTTGCCCCTTCTTTTAACAGAGGAATTTCATCATCCAGTGGCGCGTTGACTTTAAAAACGATATCCGCAGCAAATGCAGTATCACGATCAACGATTTCTGCCCCCGCTTGTTCGTATGCTACATCATCAAAACTGGCTAAATGACCCGCATTTTGTTCTACACAGACAGAAAAACCTAACTTAAGAAGTTGAGTCACTGTTGATGGTGTAGCTGCAACACGCGCTTCATTGGCAAGTCTTTCTCTTGGTATACCAATACGCATAATGTTCCCTTTTTAATGCCTAACGTAATGTTGTTAATAGAGTGTTTGCTAAAATAATGACTATCATCACAGAGAAAAGTCTTATTTTGTGCATAAACAGATTTTTAATGTTCTAATAACCTACTGAAAATAAGCTTCTTGATCCATAATTGATCTCGATTCTTAGACAGTAAATGGAATTCGCAGTGAAAATCTTAGTTTTAGGTCAATAAAATACTGGATACTTTAAAAAATCTGGTAAATTTAACTAGTCAATAATTATTTATTTCTCATAAAAAGAAAATCATGAGACAACGGGTTCCGTTACGTGTAATAATCACGTACATGTGATACAACTAAGATTCAGCATGTTTATAATAAATTGCGCAAGGCGGAAGGATTTTGTATGAAGCTGAAAACTACGGTCATCGCAGCCGCGGTGTTATCATTAACTAGTATAACTGCTACTCAGGCGGCTGTTGAATTGACGCCAAAACAGGCTACTGAATTAAAACCTTATGAGCGTATAACAGTTACCGGGCGCTTTAATGCTATTTATGAAGCATCCGATGCAGTCTCCCGTAGGGCTGATAAAATGGGGGCATATGCCTTTTACATTCAAAGCCTTGATGATGTAGGTGATAGCGGCAACATGCGTGTTGTTGCAGATGTCTACGCAAAAGATGCACCAGAAGTTGGTACACCGAAACGTCGTGTATTCGGTGGTGTTGAAGAAATGTCAAAAACTGACGCAACAGAATATGAGCCTTTTGATACTGTTACGGTAAGCGGTTTTTACCCTTCTCAACCAGACCTCTATGAGGCTATTGCTAAAAAAGCCCTTGAGAAAAATGCAGCCTCGTTCTATGTGGTTCGTAATATCGCAATGAATGATGGTGGAAACACATTAGCAACGGCTTACATCTATAAGAAAGATGCCCCGAAACGACAAGTACTTAATGAAGACGCAGTGGTTCCTGCTGATTCAGAAGCTGGTCGAGCTCTATTAGCTGAAGGCGGTGAAGCAGCTAAAAAAGTACGTATCCCAGGTGTTGCATCTTCTGAAGAGCCAACAAGCGCAGTCGGTCGCTTCTTTGAAACCTCTAGCAGCCAGCCAGGTCGTACTAGTGTGACTCTGCCAAGTGGCTATGTTATTGAAGAAGTGAACAAAACAGCAGCAGCTCAAATGGTTCCATTTGACTCTATTACATTCTCAGGATATTACACCAATACGCCAGAGGTACGTTACCAAATAGCAAAACGTGCTGAAGCTAAAGGGGCTAAATATTTCCATATTACAAGAGAATGGCAATCTAATGGTGGAAGTGTCACTATCAGTGCTGACTTGTTTAAATAACCGAGTATTACGTGATGTTAAAACCAGCCTACTCGGCTGGTTTTTTTGTTTTTATACTTTCTCTTTACGTTATTTATTTTCTTTGGCTCTATTCACTTCCATTCTTTTAAAAAAGTGCATAAAACATCTTTAAAAATGCATACATTGCCATTGCATATCTGTCATTTCGTTCGTAGAATCCACACCTATGAAAACATGCAGTCATTCTATCTGCTTTTTTAATGGCTACTAGTTAAACTAATTATTGCAATGGCATTTTAACGTCATTTTAACTTTTGATTTCTGAACGTTCAGGATTTACTTTGAAAAATACTTTGAGTCTTACCGCACTAACAGCGCTAGTTCTTAGCTCAATGGTTGGCGCCGGTGTTTTTAGTCTCCCTCAAAATATGGCGGAAGTTGCCAGCCCACTCGCATTAATAATTGGTTGGTCAATTACAGGTGTGGGTATCCTCTTTTTAGCATTTGCCCTATTGTTACTTTCCCGCATACGTCCTGACCTTGACGGTGGAATATTTACTTACGCAAAAGTCGGCTTCGGGGAATTAATTGGTTTCTGTTCAGCCTGGGGGTATTGGCTATGTGCGGTAGTTGCCAATGTGTCTTATCTCGTTATCGTATTCGCAGCAATCAGTTTTTTTACAGATACGCCTGATAACATTGTTTTTGGTGATGGGAATACATGGCAAGCTCTAATCGGAGAGTCCATACTTCTCTGGTTTGTTCATTATTTAGTCCTTCGAGGGGTACAGACAGCCGCTGGGATTAATAAACTTGCTACAATGGCAAAATTGGTTCCTCTTGGCTTATTTATTGTATTGGCTTTTTTTGCGTTTAAACTTGATATTTTCAATGCAGATTTTAGTGGTATCGAATTTGGTGTTCCGGTTTGGGAACAAGTTAAAGATACCATGCTGATTACACTCTGGGTATTTATTGGTATCGAAGGTGCTGTTGTCGTTTCTGCTAGAGCTAAAAATCGCCGTGATGTTGGCTTAGCAACAATTTTTGCAGTAAGTTCTGCATTAATTATCTACATTCTTGTTACCTTACTTTCCCTAGGTATCATGCCTAGAGCTGAACTCGCAGAAATAAAAAACCCATCCATGGCTCCGCTCATGGTAAATTTAATTGGTTCGAGTGGTGATATTATTATTGCGGCAGGCCTAATTATTTCCGTTTGTGGGGCTTATCTAAGCTGGACTATTATGGCTGCGGAAGTACCTTATATCGCAGCCCAATATCAATCATTCCCTAAAATATTCAACAAATTAAATAAAAATGATGCACCATCATCTTCTTTATGGCTCACCAATGGTGCAGTACAACTATCTTTGGTTCTTATTTGGCTTAGTGGGAGTAATTACAACACATTGCTTACCATCGCCTCTGAAATGATTTTAGTCCCTTATTTCCTTGTTGGCGCATTTTTAGTAAAAGTGGCTTTTGAACGTCATAATAAAGCATTACTTGCCGTTGGAGCCATTGCCAGCCTTTATGGTTTATGGCTGCTTTATGCATCAGGGTTAATTAATTTGCTATTATCTGTCGTTTTGTATGCTCCAGGTATTTTGGTCTTTTTCTATGCTCGTCAGCAGCAAACCAACCAAATGCCATTAAAAGCGATTGAAAAAATTATGGCGTATGCCATTGCGATAGCCGCTATTCCTGCGCTCTATTATTTGGTTGCCTAGTCTTATATAAAGGGCTTAATTTTTATGTGTAAATTTAAGCCCTAATCTGCTGCAAAATCCTAGTCCCTGGTCGCTTAATAGCCCAATAGTTTTCTATTACCCCTCCTCTTTCAATATTTTTCGCTCTCTTATTTTAGTGAAAATGACTGTTGTACGAACTCGAAAGTTTATATTTTTAATCCCCCTTAGTATGTTGTAACTAAATAAACCAAGATTAACTAAAATAAAAAACGCTTCACATAAACAATATGTGAAGCGCCAATGAGTAAAAAATAATAGTTCTTACAGCTGTTGTGATAAGTGTTCCATCAACTGCATAATGCGTTTATCCGAAATTGGGTATGGTGTTCCAAGCTGTTGGGCAAACAAGCTAACTCGCAATTCTTCAATCATCCAACGAATTTCTTGAACTTCTGGCATATTTCTCTGAATTGGAGATAATTTAACTAGCCATTGTTGCCACATATTCTGAACATGCTCTACCTTACTCATTTGAGCACGATCTCGGTTAGGGTCAATCGCTAATTTTTCTAATCTCCGCTCTATTCCATTTAAATAACGAAGAATATCAGGTAAGCGCTTCCAACCATGAGTGGTCACAAAGCCTTTAAATACCAAATTCGACATTTGTGTTTTTATATCCGATAACGCTATCGCCATCGAAAAATCAACCCGCCCTTTTAGACGTTTATTGATAGCAAACACCGCTGTTAATATTTGTTCAACTTGCTTAGCAATATTAACAACCACATCATTTAATTCTGCACGTGCAAACTCTTTCAGCTTTTCAAACTGCACTTCATCCCATACCGCACCACCAAAATCAGCAATTATTTGGTCGACGCCACAAGCAATACAGTCATCAATTAACTCTAATACCTTACCATAAGGGTTAAAATACAGACCTAATTTTGATTTATTTGGTAATTTTTCATGTAGATATTTAATTGGCGATGGAATGTTTAACAGCAATAACCGACGCACTCCGGCCCACATTGCTTGCTGTTGTTCCAATTCGGTTTCAAATACCTTGATACCAACGCTATTTTTCTCATCGACTAACGCAGGATAAGCTTTAACGGAATATCCGCCTCTTTTTTGCTCATAACGTTGAGGTAACTCGCCAAAACTCCAAATATGTAACCCATGTTGCTCAATACCGTCATCCACAACTTCAGATAACGTTTCTTGCACTTTTTCTTTTAAGCTATTTTTTAGCTCATCAAGATTTTGCCCTTCCGCAACGGCTTTATTTTTGTCACCCACAACACGATACGTCATTTTTAAATGGGCTGGAAGCTGCGCTAATTGCCATGATTCACGTTCAACAGTGACACCCGTCATACGGCGTAATTCACGTTCAAGTTTATCCAATACGCTGCCTTCAGGCTCTGGCACTCGTTCTAAAAATGCAGAAGCATAATTAGGTGCAGGGACAAAATTTCGTCTAATAGGTTTAGGTAGTGATTTGATTAAAGCAACGATTAGCTCATGACGCAGCCCAGGAACTTGCCAATCAAAGCCAATATTCTGAACCTGATTTAATACAGCAAGAGGTATATGTACCGTCACACCATCAGCATCAGTTCCAGGTTCAAATTGGTAACTCAACCGAAATTTTAAATCTCCTTGATGCCAATAGTTAGGGTAATCAAGTGCCGAAACATTGCTGGCATCCTCTTTAATCAGCATACTTTTTTCAAAGCTTAACAGGTCAGATTGTTGCTTAGATGCTGTTTTCCACCAATTATCAAAATGACGGGAAGAAATCACATCATTCGGGATACGTTGGTCATAAAATGCAAATAATGTTTCATCATCAACTAAAATGTCACGTCGACGTGATTTATGCTCCAAATCCTCTACTTCTGATAATAATTTCAGATTTTCTTTAAAGAATGCGTGGCGAGTGACCCAATCCCCTTCAACCAAAGCGTGACGAATGAATAACTCACGGCATAGTAATGGGTCAATATTCCCATAGTTAACCTGCCTTGACGCAACAATAGGTAGCCCATATAGAGTCACTTTTTCGGATGCCATTACCGCGCCTTCAGATTTTGACCAATGAGGCTCACTATAACTATGTTTAGTTAAATGTTCAGCTAAGGGTTCAACCCACTCAACATCGATGGATGCGGCAATTCTTCCCCATAATTTCGATGTTTCAACAAGTTCCGCAACCATTGTCCATTTTGGTGGTTTTTTAAACAACCCCGAACCTGGGAAAATAGTAAAACGTGCATTCCTAGCCCCAGTGAATTCGTGTTTATCGGCATCTTTTTGACCAATATGTGAAAGTAACCCAGCCAATAGCGAAACGTGAATACTTCGAAAATCAGCCTCAGAACTATTAATTGCAAAACCTTGCTCTTTTACCACTTGCCTCAGCTGGGTATATAAATCTTGCCACTCTCGAATACGTAAATAATTGAGAAAATCTTGGCGGCACATTTTTCTAAATTGGGCGTTAGAAAGCTGCGTTTGTTGTTCTTTTAAGTAATCCCAAAGATTTAAAAAGGCTAAGAAATCTGATTGCTTATCATGGAAACGGCGATGTTTTTCATCAGCAGCTTGCTGTTTATCTAACGGTCTCTCCCGCGGATCTTGAATTGATAATGCAGAAACAATCACCATTGTCTCACGTACTGCACCATGTTTACGTGCTTCAATCACCATCCGAGCAAGTCTTGGGTCAACAGGAAGCTGAGCTAGCTGCCGACCTGTATCTGTCAATTGATAGCCTTTATCTGCCTGTTTGTGGGACTTAATTGCACCTAGCTCTTCCAGTAATTTCACACCATCTTGGATATTACGTTTATCTGGAGCCTCTACAAATGGAAACGCGGAAATATCACCAAGACCAATAGAAGTCATTTGTAATATAACTGATGCTAAATTCGTCCGTAAAATTTCAGGGTCTGTAAACTCTGGGCGTGATAGAAAGTCATCTTCTGAATATAAACGAATACAAATCCCATCGGAAACACGGCCACAGCGCCCTTTACGTTGATTAGCTGAAGCCTGAGAGATAGCTTCAACAGGGAGACGCTGTACTTTTGTACGGTAACTATAACGACTAATACGTGCATAACCGGTATCAATGACATATTTGATACCAGGTACAGTTAATGATGTTTCTGCTACGTTTGTTGCAAGAATGATCCGCCGTCCCCCATGAGGATGAAAGATGCGATTTTGCTCACTATTAGAAAGCCTTGCGAATAATGGTAAGATTTCAGTATGACGTAAAGAAAGTTTTGATAACGCATCTGCGGTATCACGAATTTCCCGCTCACCACTCATAAAAATCAATATATCGCCATTACCTTCAACAGATAGCTCATTTACTGCATCTATTATCCCATCTATTTGGTCACGGTCGCTATCGTTCTGATCTCCCATAATAGGACGATAACGGACTTCAACCGGATAGGTACGGCCAGACACTTCAACAATCGGAGCATGATTAAAGTGTTTCGAAAAACGTTCTGGGTCAATAGTTGCTGATGTAATAATAACTTTTAAATCAGGGCGTCTTGGTAATAATTGACGTAAATAACCTAAAATAAAGTCGATATTGAGGCTTCTTTCGTGAGCTTCATCGATGATGATAGTGTCATATTGCAACAGCAATTTGTCATTTTGTAGTTCCGCAAGCAAGATACCATCAGTCATCAATTTGACTTGAGTTGTTTCACTCACTTGGTCACTAAATCGCACTTTATAGCCAACATTTGAACCTAATTCACATTCAAGTTCTTGAGCAAGACGTGTAGCGACTGAGCGTGCGGCTAAACGTCTTGGCTGAGTGTGGCCTATAAATCCTAGGACCCCTCTGCCAAGTTCTAGACAAATTTTTGGAATTTGGGTGGTCTTTCCAGAGCCCGTTTCACCTGCAACAATAACTACTTGATGCTTTTTAATGGCATCTAAAATAACCTCTTTTTTCTGGCTGACGGGTAAATTATCCGGATACACAATTTTAGGCACATTTAATCGTTTAATTTCAACTTTTTGTTTGGCCTTTTCAATATCTATTTTAATAGCGTCAAGTACCGCAGAGCGCGATTTTTCGTTCTGGATCTTTGCAATACCTTGCACTCTTTTCTTTAGTAACCATTGGTCACGTAATGAAGTTTGTCCAATATCAGCGGTTAATGCTGTCAGAATGGATTTCACCTGTTAAATCCTTATCTTTAATAAATTTCAATACACGCTAGCCAATCCACTTCGCAATTTGTAAGGGCTAAATTTCGTTTTTATTTTTAATTGTTATTATCACATAAAAATACCATCAATTTTTTTGAAGAAGGCTATCTAATTTTTTTCCTATCAATCAGTTACACCTTACGTATCATTACCAATAAAGTTTTACCTAAAAATAGAGGAACACATGAGTAAAGTATTACTATTGAAATCAAGTATTCTGGCTGACTATTCACAAAGCAATAAAATGGCAGATTACTTTATTCAACAATGGCAGGAAAAACACTCAGCAGATACAGTAACTGTACGAGATTTAGTCAAAGAGCCAATTCCAGCGATTGACGGTGAAATTTTAGCAGCTTTTAGCCCAAGTGACACGAAAACAGAACAACAACAAGCACATTTGGACCTGTCAAATACGTTGATTGATGAAATTAAAGCTCACGATGTGATTGTTATTGCAGCCCCAATGTATAACTTTACGATTTCTTCTCATTTAAAACATTACTTCGACTTTATCGCTCGCTCAGGGCACACGTTTAAATATACAGAACAAGGTTCTGTTGGCTTATTAAAAGACAAGCGTGCCTATGTATTAACGAGTCGAGGTGGTATCTATAAAGGTACACCAACAGATACCATGGTGCCTTATTTAACATTATTTTTAGATTTCATTGGCATTACAGACGTTGAGTTCGTTTTTGCTGAAGGAACATCGTTAGGCCAAGAGTCCGTTGAACGAGCACATCAACAAGCACAAAACCATATAAATACTATTATCGCTTAAGATATAGTCTTTTTAAGTCATATATTATTAAAACCCAAAGCTACCATTGTTATATTTTGCGCACTTTCTGAGTGCGCTTTTTATTTCTTTTGTAACCATTGGCCATTAATGCCACGCACAAACTCCCCAGGACTTGCCCGTTCTACGAGTTTTTGCCCTGCTATCCTAGCGACCTCATTTGTTTTTAGGTTATTTTTTGCAGCAATTTCGCTGTATCTTTTTTCTCGTTCTTGGTTAATTTGTGCTGCTAGCTTAGTTGCCTCCTGGTTACTCGTATTAATCGGAGCTAAATAGCCCGACAGTGTTTCCCCTAATAGGCCTGTTTCTTTGGCTTCATCAACCGTAATTGCTATCGTCTGAAAAGCAGTCAATAATGAACATAGTGCTAGTACCTTGATAATTCGACTCATTTAGGATTTACCTCACCGAACAAATCACTATTTTCTTTCAATAATTCTTCTACTTGCCTATCCGCTTTTATTTGGATTTCATGTTCAATTTTTACATTCATATTAATATTGATGGGCTTATCCGGTGTTGCGACCTCAACTCGCAAGCAAGCTGATAACAACAATGCGATCGATATAGCTGTAGTGAATTTTAATATTTTCACGTTCATTCTTATGCTCATTATAAATTTTTTTCCAACCACTCTTCTAAAGAGCTACCAAATCGTAAACTACGCCATAATTGAAAGATATTTTCTTCATGTTGATAATGCAAATGAACTTCACGTTTTTTCTTTTCTTGAGTGTTATACCCTTCAAGGATTGTTGTCATCTTTAACATCCCTAAATTTGTAACATTAACATCTGTACGGCTGCGTTTTATTTCCAAATATTGTAACCACCCCATTGCGGAACCTGCAGATATATTATCTTCTCGGATAGAATCAACAAATTGGGGATCTAATCGTAATGTTAATGGCCCACTATTTTCTAACCATCCATCTTTAACTATCCATTCTGGGTTATTTAAATAAAAAGGTAATTCACCATTAACTTTACCGGAAACAGCAAATTGCGACACTCTTAGTATGGTAAATAACTGGCTAAGTTCAATCTGCCTTAATTTTATCGTAGCGGCTTGAGTTTGTGGCCAACGCAGTAAATCCATCGATATTTCACCCCCTAATGTTTTAAAGCCTACATTAGTCAGTTTTAATGGCGAATTTTCCGTTGGCGGATAAGAACCAGAGAGATCTGCTTTAATATCAGTTAATTCGAATAAATTATTGAGCTGCTTAATACGCAACTCAACAGGTGCTTTAGCGCCCAAAGTCCAAGTACTTTGTTTTAAACGCCACGGTAAAACAAAATCTAATCCTGATAATTCGCCATCTTTTAACCAAAGACTAGTATTCTCTACGCGCCAGTGTCCTCCTGCAATAAAACCATCTTCCGGCGTTATTGAAAAAGCGGCTTGAGAAAATAATTTTCCTTGTTTTAATTCAATACCAAGGTCAGCAGGAATTAACGTTTGAAAAGCCGTGACCGACTGTTCAGGCCAACGAACTTCCCCTCTTAATCTTTCACCGTCCCAGCGCCCAAAAATGACTATTGGCCCTACATCTTTAGTACTTAAATCGCCTTTAAGTTGAAATTCAGCAGGAGATTTTCCACTAAGATCTGCGTTTAATGTGATCCTTGGCAGATAACTTTCAGTACCGAATTGCATCCGTTCACTGGTAAGCTGTAATTTTCCATTAAAATTGGCTTTATTCTGATCACGCTGCCAAACCAATGGCTTACTTAGCTGTAAGCGTGGAGCTCTCATCGATAAGAGCCCATATTGTATTTGGTCAAACCCTGTATTTAAGCTATTTAATGTGATTAAAGTGTCCTGCCAACTCCCATTACCCTTAATATCCCAATTAGCTGATAATGAAGGCAAATTGGCATTTCCCCAATAATTCCAAAACCATTTTCCCTTATCTAAAGCAAACTTATTGGCTTTACCATCCAAATGAATGTCGAAATCTCCCCAGTACTGTTCTTTAACCTTAAGGATAGCTTGTAAACGCCCTGAAATACCATCTTCACTTAACGATGTTCCCGCGAGTGGCAATCTAACTTCATTCAGAACAAGTGTTTCAGAAAGGCGGCCATAAGCTCTTAATAATGAACTGGATAAAAAAGAAATTTTTGGGGCTGCTAGCTGACCTGAAAGCTTAGCGGGTAAATTAATATCCAGCACCATGTCATCATATTTAACTTGGCCATTTAAACTAAAATTAATATTCGTATCGAGTAAGTCTATTTTAGTGGCTGGCAGTGTTAAAACAATATTAGCTTTACCTTTCTTCGCTTGTGTAAGCATATTGACACGCCCTGAGAAAACCATTTCACTTAACGTTTTATCCCAGTTATCGACTTGAAAATTAACTCCCCCCTGCAAAGGAATATCTGCTTCTTTCCATTGCCATTTTCCTTGAGATATCTGTATGTTAGATGGTGATAGCGCCCATGGTAGATAAAGTAATTCTTCTTGTGTTTCTGTATCCTTGACCGTTAATACCCCTTGGCCATTCACCCAACCAAATTCAGCCAGTAAAAATTTTTCTGGGTTGATTAACTTAAAGTAAGCATTCAATTCCCCCTTTTCGGGAAATTGATTAGCCATTAATGGCAATTGAACATCACCAAATAACTCTATTGTTTGCTTTTGTTCTGGTAGGTACGCAGAGAAATCTTTAATAACCAATTGATGCTCAGCCGTAATTAAAGATGATAATCTTAAATTATCCCCTCTAAAATCAAACTGTAGAGAGTTAACCTGATTTTTACGCAACCAGATACTACCTTGGTAATCACTCCATGGTTGTATATTGGTATTATTTATAACTAATGAAAAAACAGGGAGATTATCGATAAACTCTGCAATATTAATCGGTTCATTAACTGTTTCATTAGTTGGCTCAAGAGCACTTAAACATTCAGTTTTAACATCAAGACCATCCACAATAGCATGCAAGGGAAAGACAGAAAACCTTGTGCTATTCAATTGAACCAAAGTGCAATTGTTTGCTGTTATACTGATACTTGCTATATCCAATTGACCATAACTAATTCTTGGTTCTGAAAATGAAAGTTTAAGTGGCTTAGGAAGATAGTGCGATGCGACAACTGGCACCCAGTGGGATATCGTTATCCATAAGAGTATTAAGAGAGCAGCGCTTCCACCCAAAAAGTAGAGTAATGTTCTGAATGCTCTTTTTATTAACTGCATTACTGCGTCCCTTGTTCGAATTGTTCTATAGCGCACGTGATAATTTTCAGCAAAATTTTCTTATTAAACGTGATACTAACAAAGATAAACCACATTCAATCGTAAACAGATACCTATTTTCTTAATTTATAGGTGATTTACAAACTTAATTGCCTTATTCTGAGTTTATATTTTGTAGGTACACCTTTTTACCTACTCTTTTCTAATTGGTTCCTAAAAATTGGAGTCTTTATGATGAAAATTGTTTCTTATAGTACCAAACAGTATGACCGCAAGCACATGGAACAAGTTAATCAAAATTCTGGATTTAATTTTAGTATTGAATATTTTGATTTTCCATTGACGGTTCAAACCGCTAAAAATGCGGTTGGTGCCGATGCCATCTGTATTTTCGTTAACGACGAAGCTAATCGCGCTGTTTTGGAAGAGCTTGCCGCACTAAATATTCGAATTTTAGCTTTACGTTGTGCTGGCTTTAACAACGTTGATTTACAAGCAGCTAAAGAATTAGGTATTCAGGTTGTCCGCGTGCCCGCTTATTCTCCTGAAGCTGTCGCCGAACATGCTGTTGGTATGATGCTATGTCTTAATCGCAGGATCCACCGTGCGTACCAGCGTACTCGAGATGCAAATTTCTCTCTCGAGGGATTAACAGGCTTTAATATGCATAACCGCACTGCGGGTATTATCGGCACAGGAAAAATTGGTCAAGCAACACTACGTATTTTAAAGGGATTCGGAATGCGTTTACTCGCACATGACCCCTACCCGAACCAAGCTGTTTTAGATTTGGGTGCTGAATATGTTGACTTAGATACTTTATATGAGCAATCAGATATTATTTCTCTTCATTGTCCATTAACACCAGAAAATCATCACTTACTCGATGAAAATGCCTTCAAGAAGATGAAAAATGGAGTCATGATCATCAATACAAGCCGAGGCGCATTAGTCGATTCTGTTGCGGCAATTAATGCACTAAAATCGCAGAAAATTGGCGCTTTAGGTATGGATGTATATGAAAATGAGCGCGATTTATTTTTCGAAGATAAATCTAATGATGTCATACAAGATGATGTTTTTCGTCGGCTTTCCTCTTGCCACAACGTATTGTTTACAGGGCATCAAGCGTTTTTAACGGAAGAAGCATTAACAAGCATCAGTCAAACTACGCTTAATAATATCCGTCAAATAAGTCGCGGGGAAATTTGCCCTAATATTGTTAACGCATAGTTGGGTCTGGAACCATGAAACGCCTAATTCCACTTACAATTTTGGGTTTATTGCTAGCAGCTTGCCAAACTCATCAAGTCAATGCGCGAAATGATGACCAAGCACTTGAAAATAAATTAATGCATCATCGTTTTATTCTCACTGAAGTGAATGGTAAGGCCATTAACAGTAAGCAAACAGCTCCTTCCCTTTCTTTTGGCGAGAAAATGTTTGTTTCTGCATCAATGTGTAATGATTTTAACGGGTTTGGCGATATCAAAAACGCAAAAATTACTGTAAAAAACTTAACTAGAACGGAACTCGAATGTGTTGATGAAGATTTATCTAAATGGGATTCAATGATAAACCGAGTACTGTCTGATGGCGCTGTTATTACTTTAAAAAACAATCAATTAACCTTAATTCAAGGTCATTACAAATTAGTTTATACACTACGTGACTACGTCCATTAATGGATTATCCTGCACAACCTGCCTCTTTTAGAGGCGGTTGGCATTTAACAAAACCCACTAAACTGGCAACCAAGCAAGCTATTTAGCCTTATCAAATAGCAAGTTAATATTCGTAGATTTTGCAATTCGCTCCATATAATTCCGAATGTTTGTGCTAAATGATAAGTGCTCAACAATACTCAAACTGCGTAAGGTTGGAAAAATAATAAAATCATTAATATCAATATCTTCGCTCCGTGTTTCTAACCACGCATCTAATAAAGATAATTGCGGCTCTAATTCAACTAGCAACGTATGTGTTTCTTTTTTAAGCTCATTTAAGTCGCCGTAAGATTTTGATGTTCTGCTTATATATGCTGCTCTAGCTTCCGCTGTACTGATTTCGGGAAAATCCGTTTGAGTAAAGCGTGGTGTTACAAGCTTATATACCACCGCCGAAACCGTTTTAGACCAAGTCTCTATTTCAGGAGCAATACTCCCTTTTGCATATTTAGGTTCATTAATACTATCAACATAATGAACAATATCTAAACTTTCAGGTAAATAGCTTCCATCATCTTTTTGTAAAATAGGTAACATTTTTCGACCAATCATTTTTGTCGGTGTTTCTATATCATCATCGAATAAAACGATTTGCTCTACTGCTAACTTTTTTAAACCAAAAATCATTCTTGCTCTGACACAAAACGGACAGTGGTCATAAATATATAATTTCATTGTTAACCTCACTAATTTGATAATAAAAGTTACAATAGGTTTATACAGTATACTTGAGTGCTTACATTTATGTCTTATCACGCTTGTAAAATTTTGTTTAGCGCAAGGAAAAATAAATGTAATAGAGTGCACAAAATCCCAATAATGAAATACAGATCATGGCAAAATACGTTTAATAATGGCTACTCCTGAAAAAAATATGCAGCTAAATTCCATCGCAATTATCCTTTTGATAATTTTGAAACCCTTGATGTTATGGGGCCTGTTGAAGTATTTGGCCGCTTAGAACATTGCCAAATTGAATTTATATCACCTTCAGGAAAGGCAATGACTAGATCTCAAGGGGTTACAGTCAATACACGCCCTATACTTACCCCATTCTATCAATATATTTTGATACCTGGAGGGCAAGGTACTCGCTCATTATCGCAGAATGATGATTATATTCAGTGGCTGAAAAAACAGGTCGAGTATGCGGAAACTGTCATTTCAGTTTGTACTGGTTCCGCACTTCTTGCTCAAACGTCCCTTTTAAACGGCTTTAAGGCTACAACAAATAAGCTCGCTTATCAGTGGGTAACTTAACTCAATGACCGAGTATTATGGCAATCTAAAGCAAGATGGGTTCATGATAATAAGTTTTATACCTCATCTGGCATTAGCGCAGGTATTGATATGTCATTACAGATTATCTGCGATTTTTATAACCGAGACATTGCAAATAATATTGCGCTTAAAATGGAGTATATATGGAATAAAGATGCTAATCATGATCCTTTTTCAAAAGTAATCATTTAAGATGTTTATAGCTTTATTTAAATCAACTTATTTGATAGCTAATAAATATTATTGATTTATTAGTCATCTTTAATTATTCAAATAATAACTCCGCCAACCAATAAAAACAAAAAATTAACATTTATTCTCATGATTTAACTTTACACTTTCAATCTTACACATCCCAAAAAGAAAGCAACTAACTGAAAACAAAGAAAATAATTAACCATTTTTTATAACCATTAAATTTTAAGTATCAATTTAAATTTGTTAATATTAATTCTTATTTTAACAATCTTAGTTTGATGAATTCTTGCATTAGCTATTTTACTTATTTTCGTTATAATCCCTTACTATAAACAATGTTATTATTTATTAATGTTTAAAGCTCTAAATCGCGATTTTCATCATATTTATGTTCATTAAATCTTTTAAAACACTTTAGTTTTTAATATACTATCAAATGTAATTTTAATTAAGTGCATTAAATAATAACCCTTCATATAAATTGAGGATGTCATATGGACATTCATACTATAATTGGTATTAAAATAAAAAACCGGAGAAAAGAACTCGGTCTATCTGGAGCTAATTTAGCTAATAAATTAAATTTAAGTCAACAGCAAATCTCACGTTATGAGAATGGAATTAATAAAATACCTATCAATCATTTAGTTGATATCGCTGAAGCGCTAAATTGCCCCATTGAATGGTTTTTCCAAGGTTATACTAGTGGATTAAAAAATGAAAAAAATGATGCATCCGAACATATCAATAAAGAACGACAGTATGTTGCTGAAAGTATAATTGTTGATTTGAAATAAGTCTTCTATAATAACTACGAGTTATTATTTTGAATATAAAATAAAGGCTGACTCTAAATATAAAATCAGCCTTTATTATTAAATAAAATACTTTTAATAACTAATCATATGTAATATCAAAGCGCATTTGAGCATAAACTTCACCTGGTGAAGTTCTATCTTCATATTGAAAATAACGAGCGGTAAGTTCTATATCGATATCTTTTGTATCATTATTATTTAATGATGCTACACGATATGGGCGGCCAAAATTGATTGGGCTTTTATCTTTTCGTTCTATAACTTGAACACCAATTCCTTTTGCTGGGCTATAGGTACTTTGGTTTGCTAAAACACCGTTTACTTGAGTCCCTGTCGCTTTTATCCCGCTAAAAGTAACATCAATATTAGTCTTACCCGTAAAACTAGTACCGCCACTACATTTCAACTTTATGGTAAAATCTTTTTCACCTGCAGGTTGGTCTCTCGCTGTTAATTGAACTCGTTTTATAGGGTCTAACATTACATTTTGATTTTCACCACTTGTCACTTGGCAGGATGGAGAAACGATAGTAATAGCATTTGCATCTAAATAACTAACTAAGATTGGACTGTTATTAGGTTTATATCCATAAGTGGTATAAATACCACTTGCTAGTGTTCCGGTTCCTGTATATTTAGCCGTTTTTATTATACTTAGCGTAAAAGTAGAATCATTTAATGACATTGGGGTACTATAATATCCCACATTTGTAGGAAAAGTACTTGGGTAAGTCATAGAATGCTGCCGACCCGATGAACGGTGGAATTTTAAACCAATACCTTCAACATTCGTTTGGTAAACTTTCCCACCAATATCGCGTAAATCAGGCATGACCACTTCAGCCTCAATATTCACCTTTCCACGACACCAGAGGTAGGTTTGGTTAGTATTCATTGAATAATCTTGTGTTTTAATTACACTCCCAACCGGAAGGTTAGGATCTACAACAATTTTTCCAAGTCTCATATCTACTCTATATGCCGGCTGACTTGTTCTTTCGCAACTATTCATATAGATGTATCCAGGGCGCCCATTATTTGCAGATACGCCATTTGCGGTAAATAGTAACCCTACCCCAATATACCAAAACCATTGATTTTTTATTGACATAGAACTTCCTTACTATTTCCTGCAGCTAATGAGAATGTACATTGACCTTTATCCCACGTAATAATGGCATTAGTTGCAATTTCACTGCTAATGAACACCATACCACCTTGCCCAACAATACCGATTGCCTCACCTTTTTGGTCTGTCACATTAGCGCCAAATGGTAGTGGTTTGTTATTAGATCTTTTAACGTTATAAACCACATTTTTTTCAATCTTAGTACCAAATTTAACCTTAACGACACTACCTTCATAAGGAACTATCTGTGATGACATATTTTCAAAAATAATATCTTCAGAACTGCCTTTCGGGTCAATTTCGATTTTATTAGTGCGATAAGCTCTTACATAAGGCGCAATAGCATAACCATGACTATCAATTGTCGTCCCCATCGCCCCTACCACTGATGCACCTTCCGCGTCTTTCGCCTCAATCAATGCAATTGTGGTTGCATTATTCGGCGTTAGCGTTATTCCACCGGAGTGCAAAACTAATGACCCATTTGCGCCTACACCATATTGGCGATAACCTTCACCTTGGCTGTAATTCGCATTTGTATTGACCGACGATGTACGGTAGCTAGTATTAAGACCGATATTTTTCGCACCACCATTTGCAACTGAGGTATTGATTCCGTATGTCCAATTATTATCACGGTCAAACGTACCACTGGTACCTATTTGGCTACTTCCGAACTTTTCATTATTAAATGTAGTATTAGACGTTAAGGTGGACACCTGATTCTCTCCCCAATAAAGAGGAATGCTCAAGTTCACACCGAGCCTGTCATCTTTTTTATCATGGCTATTTTGTGTATATACCCTCATAAATGACAAACCATATGAAAGGCGATTGATGCTATTGTTGTAACTTAGTTGATATTGTTTTTCTGTTCCTGACTTATCCCAATAACTTGAAATACGCCCCATGAAATAAATTCCACCGTAACCTTCAGGTAAATTTTGGTTAATAGTGTAACTGAAACCATTTTTTTCACGCCCTAATGTATCGACAACGCCACGTTTATCGTTATCAATAGCATAAAGTGCATTATTAATATTGTAATAATCTTTCGTTGAATATCGATATGCTGCTAACACAAGATTAGTGTCTGTTTCAGTGAATAACTTATTAAATGTAAAACGATAACTTTGCCCATAATCTGTACGATGATTAAATACAATGCGAGATTGCGTTACATCAATTGCAACCGCACCAATCCCAGTATTAATACCACTTCCTAACAAATAAGCTTGGTAATCATTAAAAGCAGTGACCCCACCATAAAGGGTAAATGTATTATTAATCCCATGCTGAAGAGTCGCTTGCATAACAAAAGGACGATTTCTTAAATTTTCAGAATCAGATTTACCGCCTGCTATTTGGTAACGCGTAAACCCTGGACGTAATAATTGTGCTAACGAAGAATACGGCACACTAAAATTAGTCTCGCTACCATCAGCCTCTTTTACTGTAACATTCAAATCATTACCATAACCCGATGGGTAAACATCATTCAAACTAAATGGCCCAGGAGACACGGTTGTTTGATAAATAATATTGCCATTTTGCCGAATCGTCACTAAGGCATTACTTTGAGCGATCCCCCGAATTTCAGGCGCATAAGTTGTCATCCCATCTGGATACATATTGTCATCCGTTGTTAGCTTAGCCCCTCTTAAGCCAATACTATCGAATAAATTACCATCCGTATAAAACTGCCCAATAGTCGCTTTTGATTTTAGTGCGGCAATGGGCCTTTGCAGATAAGTTTGATTGCTATTCCATTCAGAACCTGTAGAACGTTGCCAACCCAAATTCCCTATATGTTTCAATAGCCAACCATCATAACTTAAGCCAGCATTAACGCCTAAATAGGCGCTAGAGCTATTTGAACCTTGGTTTCCACTGATATGGCTATCATAGTAATTAGCCATATAGCCAATATTTAATGCAGGAATTCCTGTTTCCCAAAATTGCGAAGAAACATAACCCCGAGAAATTTTTTGTTCGTAAATTTGCGGTACAGAAATATCTAAACGTAGTGTCGACGTATGAAATATATCTTTAACTTCTTTGTCGCTGTTCCACTCATCCAACGGCAGACAAGTAGCACTGTTTTTATCAATTGATGGATTAAATTTTTCAGTATCAATACCTAAGTTTGAAAGTAACTCTCGGGTATAACAAACCCCTAATTGTTTATTTTTTTGTTCTTCAAAATTAAGTTCGTAACGCCCTTTCCAATCATTATTCGTATATACATCAACTGAATACTTTCCTGGGCTAATCCCTGTCGCATTAAAACGGTCTAAATCAACGTTGTCTTTACTTCCCATAATAAAGCCACTATTGAATTCATAGGTTTCTTCTTCAGCTGAGGCATGGAATACGGGAACAATCCATGACGTAATAAAGCAGACTACAGAGAGTGTATTGCTATATTTATTGTTTAACTCTCGCTGTTTCATTATATATTCCTATTTTGCAGTTAGAGTCACCGCAACATCTGAACCATAGTCATTAATATTGTTAACAACAACCTTACTGCCAGACTTAATTGCCTGCTTTAATTCAACTAATGTTTGATTTTTGGGTTCTATTAAAACAGTTTTATCTGTAAGGCCAACCTTTCCATCGGTGGATATTTTTGTGACCGTAATATAAAAAGGTGTTGGATTTTCAATAACAATATTCTTACCATTTGTTTTGATAACTAACTGTTCAGGAGCTAATTCTCGGCTACCTAGCCCAACAGGCCGGTAAAAAAACTTAAAACGAGAACGAATTGCTAACTGTAAAACATTCTGCATTTCCCCATCTTTGCCTTTTACAGTAGGCGGAATATCTAGAATATTAAGCCACCATAAACTTTCCCTATCTTGGGGAATTTGCCCTTTATCCATTAACTTTATGCGTAAATTTTGACCACCCTTTGCTTCTACTCGAGAAACAGGAGGAGTAATTTGAAATGGGGTTTTTATCGTATCAGGTGTTTCTGATGCATTACCTGTATCAAGCCAAGCTTGAGCAACCGCAGGACGTTCTGCTGTATTTGAAAGTTGTACGGTGATCTCTTTCTCATCTCCAGGGTAAATAAACCTCGTACCATTAACAATTATATTGTTAGCAAACGAATTAATACTGAAGATAAAGCAACATGCTAATACGATAGCTTTCATTTAAACCTCAAAACATAAAAGCGGCAGTGTTCTACCGCTTATTGCAATAATATCCATTAGTGTTTTACTACAACGTCTAATAACACTAACTTAAAACAACCAACCTATTCTTATTGATAAGTGATTTCGTAAGTTGCGTAGCTTTTAACTTCACCTGCAGTAACTTCTGTTGGTTTATCGGTGATATAACCTACGTAATATTGGAAACGTGAACCTTGGTCAATTTGGGTAATAAGTTCGGATGGTTGTTGATTGTCGCCGCCTGGTACGATGAATTTTTTAGCGTCATCAGCCGATAAGACAAATTGGATATTCTTCGCACCAGTAGAATCAGTATTCGCTAAATAACCTAATTTTTCGCTACCACTTAATAAGTTACCACCAGTCCACACCACACCGATCGTTTTAGCGTTGCCGCCAACTGATGTTGCTGAACAGTTAGTCACATCAATTGCAAATGTTTTTGGTTTTAATAATGTACCTTTACCACCTGCTTGAATTTCTTCCAATGAAATTGGTGCTAAGTATACGCTTGCATCGCTACCTTGACCGTCAACAGAAACAGTACAAGAAACATCAGTTACTTTACCGTTAAAGTTAACTTGGCCACCGCCAACTTTATTTGCTGCATTAGCTGTTGATAAGCCGATGATTGTTGTAGCAACAGCGGTCAGTAGTACTTTCTTCATTTTCATTTCCTAATATGAGATTTTTATTCTTACATTTAAAGAACTTATTAAGTTTTTATTTAATTTATTGGTAAATAAAGAAAAATAAAAACTCCACCGCATATTGAATACAGTTAGTCATTTATGTTTCATTTTTAAACCATTTTTACTAATGCAAATAAATATCTTTCTTAATTAGTCCTATTTAGAATTTATAATCATATGCTCTATATGATTTCGAAGAGAGGATACATAATAACTTAAATTTTATTAAATCGTTTTTTTCATCACTTATTAATTTTTTGATAGGTAAAGGCTATTAAAACAAACCTATCGATTGAACATTTTGATGTGCTGATTCCACTAATTTACTCGTACAAAGCTTAATATTTAGATTTTAATATCTATTAATTTTGTATTAACTTATTTTAATTTAACCAAACTAAAAAATGTAGATTATTATAAAATACAAAAATCATTATAATTGGATTGAATACATATTTTAATTCACATTTTGATACTTTCTGTCGCAAAATATCCACAATATTAATCTAATAATGAATATCACATAAAGGCTCAAACATTAATATAATTAATATTTATTGATCTGTGAAGATATGTAATACCCGTCAATTACAAATATTAAATTTCGAATTATTATGCTTGAATATCAAATTAACACACTATGAGTGTATAGGCGTTCTTTTATATTAACAGTCTGCTTTTGTCGTTATTAAAGTTTAAGAATGTGAATTTTTACGAGGTAAATGTCGATTTTAATCAAAATTAAAAAATAAATGGAATGAGGGAAATAAAAATGATAAAGGAAATAGCGATAAAATCGCAATATAATCCTTTATTCATTCAACTTGATCTTGTAGTAAAAACCAGAATACCAAATTATTTAGCCGAAGCTATGTTAAAAAAAATTATCATTATTTTTGATATAGGATAAGAAACCCCGATTAATTGTACAAACTATAAACTGTGTTATATCAATTTTCTTGCTTTATAACCTAATGAAAATAATGATGTTTTCTTAAAACGAACACCCCATGGAAATGTGATCTATGCATCAATTTTTAACATTAAGAATATTCCTAAATAACTCATTGCGTGTGTTAAAGTGTGATCAAATCCAAAAAGCCATCGCTAAAAGATGATGTTTTACTCTATTACTTATCCACTAGCAGACAGTTTAACGTCTTTTTGGTAAATCAATCACTCTAATAAGACTAATTTATTTAGCAATTACATAACATAAGGTAGCTGTTTCTATTTTAGTACAACAAATTACCGGTTATGAGACATTAGTGGATAAAAATATTTTATATCAATAATTTGCCATAAACAGATGAGGTCATCCTTACTAAATCTATATGAAGCTATCAAAATATTGCCTCCCCCCTTATGATGAGCTTAATAAGTATTAGTCCTGTTATTACATCGCTATTTAGTTGATCAAATGACAAAAATACGCTGACAACTAGTAGTAATATCGGCTAATTTCAAGAAATAATTAATGCAAAATAGAAATATTATTGGATTGGAACTGTTAGATTGGAACTACAGCAAAATCTTCACTAAGTTTTCGCTGTAGCAGTAATCAAGAAGTGAATAATTGGTTAATGTTTGTTCTGACGGTATAGAGCCCACTCTTCTATTTTCTCACCTGAGGGCAAGATACAGTACCCGAGTTGCCCTTGCTCTGTTCTCTTAATTTCTAATTTCCCACCAATTTGTTCACAATACACCGAAGCAGGGTTGGCCATGCCTACCGCTTTTGACTCAATTGCGGTTGTATTGGAAACACATCCGGAAATAGCAGCAAAACTCACTAACATAAGTGTTTTCTTCATAAGAAATATTCTTTAGTTAATTTGGAACGTTCATTTATTATTATGGAATGAGACGAATATAAACTGATTTTATTAATAAATAAAAGCCATTTTACTTACGCCTTTTGTTGTCAAAAAGGACAATCAAAATGCCAAAAAAGGCAATTAGCAAACTGCCAATAATATAATTCTGCCTATCAAATGCCAGCCCTGAATCCTTCACACTCTCACCATAAACGATAGGAATACTTACATCCATATTGTAAGAAATAATCGCGGTAATGAGACCTATAATTGTGAGTACCACACCAAATGTTTTCATTTCCATCCTCCATGTTACTCTTACAAGAAATAGATTAGCTAAGTATCTTGAGAAAAGCAAAATGAGAGGTCACAAATCATCATTTTTCCTCAAATAAAAATATTATGGTTTTAAGATATAACATAAAAAATTGTGAGAGGTTGGTTTTAAAGATAGATTTTCATGCAGTTAAAATTTTAAGACTGATAAGGCTAATAACTAGAAGGCAATATTGAATATTTATTGAAAACTTCTATAACTAATAGAATAAATAATCACACCTTGTAGTAGTGTGATTATTATTTACTTTCATTTAACACACTATAATGCACCAATTAAAATGAATAAATCATCATCGATGCAACTTGGCTAAATTTTTCAAAAAAAGAAATTATTGCCGGTAAAATAGCAATATTTAGAATGGCAAATAAGCCTACAGTTGAAAGTGATATTTCCATAATAACTTACTGTATCATAGAGGGTTACTACTACCCCCTACCCATCGGCCTATTCATAATGTGTTCTTCCCAATCCACCACATCAATTTCTCTGACCGCGATATGGCGAACAGACACGCCTTCATTATGCATTGCCGCTTTAGAGCCGGTTTTTAATGGGTGCCAGGCCGGGAGAGGCTTCCCTTCTAATAACAAACGGTAAGCACAAGTGCTTGGCAGCCATCCAAATGTTTCTAAGTTATAGCGATTAAGTTTTATACAATCCGTTTCATAACTGAAGCGGTCTTCATAATGCTTACACTGGCAAGTTTTTAGATTTAGCTGATTGCAAGCGACATTAGTAAAATAGATTTCATCTGTATCTTCATCCATTAATTTGTGTAAGCAGCATTGCCCGCAACCATCACAGAGAGATTCCCATTCTTCATCCGTCATTTCATCTAAAGTTTTAAATTGCCAGAACTGCGACATAATACTTTTTAATCCTATACTTAAATAACCCGTGTAGTCAGCGAGTGATCATTAATTGATAATTTTAGCATATCACCAGAAGCTAATGGGCCAACACCTTCAGGTGTACCCGTTAAGATGACATCCCCTGCACGTAATGTGAAAAAGCGGGACATATAGCTAATCAGAGGTAAAATTGGCGTGATCATATCACGCGTTGAGCCCTCTTGGCGAACTTCACCATTTATTTCCAGAGAAAGCTGAACATTTTGTAAGTCATTTGGGTTACTAATAGGAATAAAGCCAGAAATTGGACATGAACCATCAAATGATTTGCTTTTTTCCCATGGCTGACCTGCTTTTTTAAATTTAGCCTGCAAATCACGTAAGGTTAAATCTAATGCAACTGCATAACCGGCGATAGAACGTGATACACGATCTTCATCTGCATTTTTTAATGGCATACCAATTAAGATTGCCATTTCAATTTCATGATGAACAGCACCAAAATCTTTTGGAATAACAATTGATTGAGTAATATCACACAAGGCAGTTTCTGGTTTAATAAAAATAACAGGTTCTTCCGGTATAGCAGACCCCATTTCTTTTATATGCTTTGCATAATTACTACCAACACAAACAACTTTATTTGCAGGGAAATCCAGTAACGCACCTTGCCAGTCACGATGTTGATACATAATAGTACTCCTATTATCGTTATTGTATTTTATTAGCGATACCATCTGCCATCATGCATACACTCAATGCAAAATAATACGAGCGGTTCCAATGCATAATGGTTCGAAAATTTTCGGTCACTAAAAATGTCCTGCCTTCAGGGTCATCCGGAATAACCACCCACGTTTTTACGCCTGAAGGTAACTGAGCGAATGCAGGTAATGTAACACCTAGTTCTTGCCATTCACTAACAGATCTTCCTTGTTCTGCTTTTACACCTTCCAACGTTTTATTAAAATCTACAGGTAAGTTAACTTGGTAACCCCATGGTAATTTAGCTTGCCAACCTTCTGTTGATAAATAATTAGCGATGGATGCAAAAACATCAGATTTATTATTCCAAATGTCCATTTTACCATCACCATCACCATCTGCTGCATAAGACAAATAAGAGGTTGGCATAAATTGACTCTGGCCCATCGCTCCAGCCCATGAACCTTTGAGCTGTTGATCTTCTGGGATATAACCTTTATCCATTATCTCAAGCGCAGCTAAAAGTTGTTTGCTAAAAAGCGCTTCTCTTCGTCCTTCAAAAGATAATGTCGCGAGTGCCGAGATAACATCTTCTTTACCCTGTGAGCGCCCAAAACCACTTTCTAATCCCCATAATGAAACAATAAACTGAGGTGGAACGCCATATTTATCACTTATAGCATCTAGAGTGGATCTGTTTTCTAAATATTTGTCATAGCCTGCATTAATACGCGATTGTGGTAATACGTTTTTTAAATAGCTTGCTAACGTAACCGTCGCCCTTTTCTCTGGTTGGCCTTTATCTGCTTTCACTACACGCTCAATAAAATGGATATTAGCAAAAGCACGTTCAATGGTGGCAGGCTTAATCCCCTGTTCAATAGCATGTTCTTTCAGTAATTCCACATAAGCAGGAAATTGTGATGGTTCACGTTGTTCAATAGGAAATGCTTTATCTAAAGCAACGACTTCTTGCGCTATAGCCGCATTTTGTTCTGCTGTAATCGGTTGAGTAACAATTGATTCGTTATGAGTTGCAGAGCAACTTGTTAAAAACAAACCAGCGACTAATGTATATAATAACGTTGGTTTCATTTGTCTCCTCCAGACTGTCATTGCTTTTCAGGATTTTCTTAATTTGCTCTAGTTATTCAGTTCTTTGTGTTCTGAAAGCAAATTTTCCACCGGAGGTGGGAATTGTAAGTAATAACCAACTTCTAAGAGGTCAGATTTAACCTTTGCCAAGTCAGCATTGGCGAGCTTTTCACGCTTATCTAATGAGACAAGCATAGCAAATTGAGGTGTACCAAATTGGGCTAATAATTCATCAGGAACACGTGAAAAATCATCTTTCTTCTCAATATAAAGATAAGTTTGGTCACGTTTAGGGCTTCTATAAATTGCACAAATCATTATATTTAACTCTTTTTCTTAGTTCATTAGCTTGCTTGAAGTATATAGTAACTATAACATGCTATTGTTTTACAGAATATCTTCACCCGAGGATTGTTTCGGAAATTTTAATTTGCTGAGTCTGGATAGATGCCACAATCGCCAATAGAACTTAAAGGCAGCAGTTTTACTCTTTCAGTTATTCACTTATACAGTGAAGAGCCTAAACTCATCAAAAAAGCGCTGCAAGATAAAGTAAATCAAGCTCCTGATTTCTTTAAAAATGCTCCTGTCGTGATTAACATTGCTGAATTATCCCCAAATGTAGATTTACAGAGCATTCATCGTTCTGTTATATCTGCGGGATTACGTATTGTTGGGGTTAGTGGGTGTACTAACCCGCAAATGCGACAAAAAGCAAACGATGCTGGTTTACCGATATTAAGCGAAGGTAAAAGTCAAAAACCTGTTGAGATTCAGCCTGAGCCTCAGGCTGCTACAGTTCAAACTGAGCCTTTATATCGTAAAACTCGTATTATCAATACCCCTGTTCGCTCTGGACAACGTATTTATGCACCAAATAGTGATCTGATCGTCACAAGTAATGTTAGTGCAGGTGCAGAACTATTAGCAGATGGTAATATCCATATTTATGGCGTGATGCGAGGCCGTGCATTAGCAGGGGCCTCCGGCGATATTGAAAGTCAGATTTATTGTACTCATTTGCAAGCTGAGCTGGTCTCCATTGCAGGTGAATATTGGCTGAGCGATCAAATCCCTGCTGAATTTCTCGCCAAAGCAGCTAAACTTTGTTTAGTTGATAACAAACTTAATATCGAATATTTAAATTAGACCTTATTTACAAGGAATTATTCATGGCACGCATAATTGTAGTGACTTCAGGTAAAGGTGGCGTTGGTAAAACCACTTCAAGCGCGGCCATAGCTACTGGCCTGGCACAAAAAGGGAATAAAACGGTGGTGATCGATTTTGATATCGGCCTACGTAACCTTGACCTCATCATGGGGTGTGAACGTCGAGTAGTCTATGACTTCGTAAACGTTATCCAAGGTGATGCAACCCTGAATCAGGCTTTAATCAAAGATAAGCGCACCGAAAATTTATTCATTTTACCTGCTTCGCAAACACGCGATAAAGACGCATTAACGCGTGAAGGAGTAGGCAAAATTCTTGACGAATTGAGCGACGACCTTGGTTTTGATTTTATTGTTTGTGACTCCCCCGCAGGTATCGAAAGTGGCGCTTTAATGGCGCTCTATTTTGCTGACGAAGCCATTATAACTACCAACCCGGAAGTTTCATCTGTCCGTGACTCTGACCGTATTTTAGGTATTTTAGCGTCAAAATCACGTCGTGCAGAAAAAGGTGAAGAACCGATTAAGGAACACTTATTGTTAACACGCTATAACCCTGGCCGTGTAACCCGTGGCGATATGCTAAGCATGGAAGATGTTTTGGAAATCTTATGTATTCCTTTGATTGGTGTTATTCCTGAAGACCAATCTGTACTGCGCTCTTCTAACCAAGGTGAACCGGTCATTTTGGATACAGAATCTGATGCAGGCCAAGCCTATGATGATTGTGTTGCTCGTATTTTAGGTGAAGATCGCCCTATCCGTTTCATTGAAGAAGAGAAAAAAGGTTTCTTAAAACGCCTATTTGGGGGATAAATAATGGCTTTATTGGATTTCTTTCTGTCGAGAAAAAAAACGACAGCGAATATCGCAAAAGAGCGATTACAAATCATCGTTGCAGAACGCCGCCGTGGTGATAGCGAGCCCCCATATCTTGCAGATATGAAAAGAGATATTTTGCAGGTTATCTGTAAGTATGTCCAAGTTGACCCTGAGATGTTATCAGTGCAATTTGAGCAAAAAGGGGATGATATTTCTGTTCTTGAACTAAACGTTACGCTACCTGAAGGTGACGAAATAAAAACAACAACAGAAGAAAAGTAATTTGCAAAGAAAGCCGCTGTCTAATTTTAGGATTAATTTAATAGGTCGCGGCTTGCTTTTATCTTATTAATATAAAAATAAATAAAGGACACCCCCTCGGGCGCTAATTTCAAACATCTATTCAGATTGAAAGCCACCTTCTATTTGGCAATTTATAACTCAAATTCAATGGCCAATGTTATCTGTTTTTTTAAACCTTCTGGTGGTATACCAACAGAGCGACTCTTTGCTATAGCCGTTAACGCAGCTTGGTCGAGTTGTGTATGCATAGAAGACTTAGCAATACTCACTCTTGTTATTTCCCCCGATGACGTAAGCGTAAAATTCACCAAAACCTTTCCTTGGGTATGGGTATTTCTCGCTTTTCTTGGGTAACGTTTATGGCGCTCTATTTCTCTACGTAATTTATCAATATAAGATTGATAATTCGCACTTATATTATCCCCTACTGCCCTCGTATTTTGCGCACCCTGTTCCCCTGCGGCATTTGATAAAGTACTATTTTGGCCAGCTTGCTGTTCTTGCTTTACATCATCGTTTTTTTTATTTTGTTGTTGTTCTTTCTGCTTAATCACTTTTTTATTTGGTTGTTTTTGTTCTTTTTTCTCGATAACTTTTTTCTGTACATCCGAAACTTTATTTTCATCACTATGCGTACTTTTTTTATTAGCAACTTTGATTACCGCATTTTCATTTTGTTGCGACTCAGAAAGTAAACCGCCAGTTCGCTTATTATTTAATGTGACATCATTTATTTGCCTTTCAATTGCATTTTGCGTCAATGCAATAGAGATAATCGCCGCCTTTATTGGCGTATAAATTTGTGCGTGACGTGTTTTTTCAGCACTTAAGCAATAAAAAACGATACCAAAATGAAATAATAGCGAAACCATAACAGCAAAATTAAAACGTAGAGTAAGCATTTTAATATCCCTAATAGCCCCTTCGTTAATACCAAAACATAACTACATCAACGAAGGGGAATCCCTTTTAGAAGCGACTTGTTACATTGAAGCGTATAGTTCTACCCGGTGCCGGCATCATACTGCGGGTTAGAGGATCAATATAATATTCATCAAATAAATTTGTAGCTAATAATTCAAACGATAGATCTTTATTAAACTGGTAATTAACATAAGCATCAGCAGTAAAAACCGCATTCCAGCTCATTGGGCTATTATTTAATGGTGCATATGAGAATGGATATTTATCTATCATTTCCGCCTCATCCTCATTTTTTGCTTTACTGTGATAACGCATACGGCTACCCACTTCCAAGCTTTCATCTAAGAAACGTAAACCTAGGTTGGCATGAATACTGTATTTGGGTTGCAATTGAGTACGTAAATAGCCGCCGGGGAACCCAGCTGTTGTACACTCTGAGCCCCCAAATTTATTATAGGGGTCCATCACCATCAATGAGACTTCATCACAAACTTCATTTTTTAAGCGGTAATCTACCCCTAAGTCACCAAATACCCAGCCATTATCATAACGTGCCAATAGTTCCAAACCAGCTGTGTTATGTTTATCAACCTGCGTAAAGACTAACCTGTCGTTCCTATCAAAGGCATTTGTGACTACGGTGTTGTAGTAATTTATACGTAAGTCAGCATGATTTTCTGCCGCAACCAGTTCTTGGAAATTACGCACATATCCCAGTTCTATTGTATGGCTACGTTCTGGCAAATAAACCGGTGGCACATAGTTTGCTTCACGTCCCCCTGAAAAACCAATAGTGTCTTCAAAGATACTTGGCATTCTAACGGTCTCTAAATAACGCCCAAATATTCGGTCATTCTCTGTTAAATAAAGTGTTACTCCTAATGCAGGCGCCCAAGCTGATTCTTCATTTCTTTTCGGCGCTTTAAATTTTTGGTCATCTGTATAGAACACTTCATCTAATCCATAAGTATTACTATGCCCCAATCGATGTTTTTTGGCTTTTAAGCCAGTTACAGGGTCTATTGCTTCTTCTTTTAAATCAACTTCCCCATTATAGAATGGGTTATTTTTGCGTATAAATCGGTTATTTTCATCGACCTTCCATTTCACTATATGGTCCATTTCTGTGATTCTAAATTCTAAATTTTTCCTATTGCGTTGATTAAAGCCTGTATATCCTAAAGCATTCTTTTTCATTTTTAGCGCTTTCTCGATAAAAATTCGCCTTTCATAAGGTCTTTCTACTGTATCTTTAAATGTCTTCCCTTTATCATCAACATACTGCTGTATTGTTTGGTATTCTTCTGCACTTAATAAACGGGATAACCTATAGTTTCGAGCGGTTATATGGCTATAGGGCGCATAATTTACATCTTTGGCCGCAATGCGTCTCTCTTTTAATAAATCCCTTGACCAGTAACTAATATATTGCGCCCCTGCATTCAGGCTTAACCAATCAGTTGGCTGCCAATCAAACCGAATAGTACCATTATATTCCCGACGCTTACCTTCCCTTGGGATAGCACGGAACATGTTCCCCTTGGGGCTAGAATCCGAATTAAAAATATCTTCACGGCTACCAATGGTTTCATCAATTAAGCTTCCCATTAAAGTCACTTTAAATTCAGGTGTAATTTGAAATTTATTGGATAATGAGACACCATAGCGATCGTTAAGTTGGTTTAATTTAATGCCATCAACTAAGGTGCCATTGATAGCAGGGTTTTTACCCACACCATTATCTCGGTTGAGTTCATAATTCCAATCCCTTTCTAATGGTTCCCCTGGTTGCCCCCCTGCGGTATTTGAATTTAAATCGGTCTTTGTTAACCAATAACCTAAGCGAAAATCAATCCAACCAATGGACTCGGGTTTGAACGAGTAATTGGCATAAAACGTATTTAAGGCTAAGTTAGCCAAAGGCCATTGCGGAATTTTCCCCTCAAGATCATAGTAACGAATTTGTGATGGCATGATTTCGCCATAATGACTCACTGTACGCATATAACCCAGAGATAAATCTTGCGCATTCGGTAACATCAAATTTAATTTAGTCAACAACGTCGACATTTCATTCGAGGTATTCGCCACCTCTGTATTTGGCCCGTAAATCCTAGCTACAAAGGGTATATAGGGGTCTATCGCCTTATTCGGGTTATTAGGGTCATAGGTAATGATATCATCATAAAATTTATCCGCCCCACGGCGCCCTGCAAAATAGTTGCCTTGGTTGCGGTAGCTGTATGCCAGCATCAAATCAAACTTTTCTTGCCGTGTCCCAATGGCAATGCGCGCTGCGTTATCTTTCAGATTAAAGAATTTGGCGTTACCTTTACTACGAGCATCAACAAGCATTTCGTGATCTTGAAAATAAATTCCACGAAACTTCTGGATCTCTAATGAACTCATTAGGCGCTTATCATCACGGTAATCGATACCGTGGTTTAAATGGTTAATCCGCGGCTTTGTAGAGTTACTCGATGTTTCTAATTTAATATCAAAACCAAACTTACCGTATTTATCCACAACGTCATCAATGCCTAGCGTTGTTATGGCAACTCCACCGCCTGTCGATGTACGCACATTGCGGTCTAGCGTTGCACTTTTCATTACCTTAATGCTACTAATCATATTCGGGTCGATATAATTACGGTTATTCGCACCATTATAACCACGCCACACAGTGATAGCCTGTTCTGTGCCATCCACAGTCACCGGGACACGCCCTTGCCCCTGTATCCCTCGTACATTGGGGTCTATCGCCCCACTATTACGGGCATCACCACTATATACCCCTACTGCATGGTTAATGGTGTCTGCGGGGTTAGTGCCTTTATAACGATCAATTTCTTCTTTACTAATATAAATATTTGATTCGTCTTTATCATATTGGTCGTCTGCCCCTTTTCTATCACGCTCTTTGATGGTGGTCGCTTTATCATTTACCACGATAGAACCGATGTTTTCGCTTTGTTGGGCGTAGACTAAACTTGCAATACTGCTAATAGATAACCCTGTCACGATATTAATGGCTATCACTGTTTTGATTTTCATTATCTGTTCCGGTGAAAATTAAAATTTCTTGGTGAAATTGACACCGACTTCACTTTGCTTAAAAGAATAAATAATATCTGCCGTGCTTTTATTCACTTGGCTATTAAAATAAATAGAAGGTGTAAAGGTTAATATTTTATTTTTATCAAATGTTACTTGGGTATTTAAATATTTATTATGATCTTTTCTTTTTACATTTAAATACACATCAAACTGTTCGAAATTTGTTTGCTTGTAACCTACCGCAACAAGAAAATCACACAACTCGGTGATCTTTAAAAAACCAGCTCTAATCCCATACTGTGAATAACTATCACTATTGCGTTGTTTTTCCCGATTGGCTCCATGTATTCCCCCAAAAGCGACTAACTGAGAATCAACTAAATAGGTCCCAAATAGTGAATAGATCCATTTATCACCATCATTAAAACCATACTCATGAGGATACGTTTTATTTTTATATTCAAAATCACCTAAAATAGTTACTCGATGATTTAACGTATATTCTGTTGCTATTTTTCCTCCTAGGCTTAAATTATAATATTGGTTATCATGCCATTTGGCTTCAAATATGGGCAATATGCCGATTTTTGTATTCGCATTCTCAAATTGATAACCCCCGCTAACAAATATATTTATTTTTCTAGCCGTGACTGTTTTCATCGGTTCTAACCCAAACGCACCGAATGATAATAGCCCTGAATGGTTACCCACGAGAGGAAACCGCTTTGTTGATTTAATATAATAATGCCATTTTCCACCTGCGATAGACTGATTGCTGCTATTCATACATTTACTACGAAAACAGTACATTTCACGGCTATTTGATGCTTCATTTAAATTAAAATCATAACTTGAACCTAGCTTAACCATTCCTTGCCAGCGATTTTTATTCTCTAAATATATTATTTTATTTTCAATATATTCAGCTAACTTACTTGATATTCCCCCGCTATGTTTTGTTTTTATATTCTGATATATCGACAATGCTGCCTCATAATGTTTAACATAAGTTAGTGCTCGTGCAAGTTTTAACTCAACCAAAAGCATATTAGGCTTGTGAATTAAAATTTCATTATATAACCTAATTGCCAAGTTATATTCATAATTTAATATCGCCTTTTCAGAGTAAATATATTTAACCAATTCTTTATCATGGTCTTTATGACTAACATAGTTATCAATGATTTTATTTATTGCATCAAAATGCCTCTTCTGAATTAGATCAT
The DNA here is from genome assembly GCF_028482485.1 of Providencia sp. PROV116. Taxonomy (NCBI): domain Bacteria; kingdom Pseudomonadati; phylum Pseudomonadota; class Gammaproteobacteria; order Enterobacterales; family Morganellaceae; genus Providencia; species Providencia sp. PROV116. The sequence continues at coordinate 165,717 of NZ_JAMPQO010000002.1, forward strand.
AAAGAATAAAGCCAAGCTCGTCGATATTTTTTTTACTATATTTTACATTATTTATTTCTGATTGATGTTTTTTGTTACTATAACCATTTAGAACATTAGTAACCTCTTCGTTTACATCTTGAACTGCCTGTATTGAGTGTAGAGGGAAAAATAATAACAAAATTATATATATTAAATTTGTTTTTTTATTAAAAATAAACATATTAAGGCTACCATTTTAATGATACAAATAAAAAAGTAGACAAAATTCCTTTTGCCTACTTTTTTATCCAATTATATTTTCAGTAATTATTCGTCTTTCTGCCCACCAAATGCCGTGTCTAACTCACGATGGTTATCATAAGAAAGAATACCCGCCACTTGTTCTGCATTCTCACCAAATAGTTGCCCCATGCTGTTACCATAATGTGTTTCATTGGCAATGGCAGTACCGCTAAACTTGCCATCCTCTTCAATGTTCCCCGCCATGGAGTGGCTATTCGTTCCTTCTAATGCACCTGTATATGATTTATCCGCAAAATTTGCATTAAACCAACCCGTCTGTTTTGCTTCACCTGCGAATTGGTTAATGCCTGCTATAGTATAAGTCGCTTGGCCACTGGTTGGGACTTCTGTTGTTGCATTCGCACCGGAGAAATAAACCGTGTGCATTGCATCATCGGCTAAACCAGTTTGTGACCAGTCACCAAAATACACCTCGGCATCTGCAACCTGGCTAAATTGGAACTTGCCCATTCCACCGTGTGGGCTACCGCCACTTTCCAAAACATACACGTTGTCTGGCTTTTGTGTTACCATATATTTTAAGCCAGAAAATGATATGGTTTTTCCTTCCTTCATAAAGCGAGAACCAATTCCCGGTGCACCGATACTCCCCCCGTGTGGCCCCATGGTTGATTGAGTTTTATCGACAATAATATTTGTTTGATTATATCCATAATCTAAGCTTTGTTTTGATACCGTTTCTGCCATAACACCAACAGAAAATATAGAGAAAGATACTGCAACTGTAATTAATGATAATTTCTTCATTTGCGCGTCCTTTTCAATAGAAGTTTGAATTAGGTAGTTTTTTAAAAAGACACATTAAATAAAAATTTATGCTTTCCTTTAATGTTCGAGATTGAGTATATGCAAATTATTTTTATTTACAAATGAGGGGAATATAATTCAATTTTTTATTATTAGGCAATAAGAAAAAATAATCTTTTATTTTTTAAACAGTTAATTAAAAACCCTATAATATCTAATTTTATTTATTAGAGTTCCAATTTAGAATTAATTGTATTTTTAAGAGTAATTACAATTATTGGATAAAAGTAAAATAAATATATTGATTAATAAATAAAACGTATATTTTTATAAATATATTGACAAACAATAAATATAAATGAAATACAGGTGGAGAAAGTAGACTAAGTTATTTAAATGAGATACAAGAAGTACTCTTCTTGTACCTCATAATATGCTATACGCTTGCTAAGAGCTTTGCTATGGGTTCAGCGAGTAATCGCCCTCGCCAGCCAGCCAATAGCTCAGGAGGTGTAGCCGAAGACTTTAACCCCCAATGAATAGACAGTAATTGGTTAATTTGCCGTCTAGAGGCCAATAATTCTGCATTAAATTTTTCGTTTTCAGCAATATCTTTAACTACCGCTTTAATTTCTTTAAACACACTTTTGTATTGGCTCTGTTCAGTAATATTCGCCACCGGTGTTGGGTATTGGCTTTCATCAAGTTGTTTTGCTTGTTCGACAATCGCTAATAAACGCTTACCATGGCAACGAATTTCTTGCCCCGTTAAACCAAGTGCATCAAGTTCACCAAGAGAGCCTGGTAAATAGCGGGCTACTTTCCACAGGTGCTCTTCTTTCACCACAAAGTTGACCGCCATATCACGTGCTTTAGCTTGGTTTAAACGCCATTGTGCTAATAACTGTAGGCAAGCGAGCTGTTCATCACGTAGTTGCCACGCATTATGGATATTCATGTAGGCTTTTTCTGGCTTTAGTGTTTTTTGCCGACGAGCGACAACACGTTGGCACTCATCTTTTGCATCTTCCAAATAGCCAGCTTCAGTCACTTTTCCCATTAAAATTTCAGCTAATGGCAGCAAATACAGTACATCTGCGGCTGCATAATCACATTGTTTTTCGCTTAACGGACGCGCGAGCCAGTCTGTCCGTGATTCACTTTTGTCGAGCTCAATGCCTAAATGTTCAGCAACCAATGACGCAAAACCACAAGAAATTGGGTAACCTAAAAATGCAGCCACAACTTGTGTGTCGATCATCGGCTCAGGTACACAATCGAAATCATGCATAAACACTTCGAGGTCTTCACTCCCCGCATGTAAAAATTTTAGTTGCTCTGGGTTGGTTAAAAGTGCTTTAAATGGGCTAAAATCCGTGATTAATAATGGGTCAATTAACGAAACTTGCTTTCCATCATATAGCTGTAGCAAACCTAGTTGTGGGTAATATGTTCGGGTACGAACAAACTCGGTATCCAAAGCGAGCCATGGTGCATTACTAGCCTCTTGGCATACTTGGGCTAATTCACTATCTGTAGTTACTAAACGATAATTCAAAACAAGTTTCTCTTTTTTATTTTCATCACAATGACGCCGGTTAAAACCGGCGTCATCTATTCTTTGTTTAAGACTAAACCACAATCATACTGGTGATTTTTCTCTTTGCAATTTTTCTTCATCACGTAGGTCTTTACGCAAAATTTTACCCACATTAGATTTTGGTAATTCATCACGAAATTCAAATATCTTAGGTACTTTATACGCGGTTAATGAACGACGGCAAAAGGTTTTTAGCTCATCACCCGTTAAATTCGCATTTTTCGTTACAACGAAAACTTTAACCGCTTCACCCGTACTTTCACTTGGTACGCCAATTGCGGCACATTCTATAACGTCTGGATGTGCCGAAATAACATCTTCAATTTCATTTGGATAAACGTTAAAACCTGAAACGATGATCATATCTTTTTTGCGATCAACAATACGAATATAACCTTCGCTATCTATTTCTGCGATATCCCCCGTCGCTAACCAACCATCCACTATCGTGTCCGCGGTAGAATCAGGCCGGTTCCAATACCCTTTCATGACTTGTGGACCTTTTACCCACATTTCGCCAGGCTCACCAATAGCGACTTCGTTGCCGTCGTCATCAAGGAATTTAACATCTGTTGACGGAACAGGTAAACCAATGCTTCCACTATAACTGGTTAAATTATAAGGATTACCCGTTACTAGTGGTGCACATTCTGTTAACCCATACCCCTCGAGTAAATGTTTCCCTGTCAGCTTCTGCCATTTTTCTGCAACGGCTTTTTGAACGGGCATTCCGCCTCCAACTGAAAGGCGTAAACGTGAAAAATCCAACTTTTTGAACTCTTCATTATGCAGCCACGCATTAAATAACGTGTTAACACCAGTAATTGACGTAACGGGATAACGTCCTAGTTGTTTTACGGTGTCAGGTACATCTCTAGGGTTGGTAATCAATAAGTTAACTCCCCCCACCGTAATAAATAGTAAGCAGTTAACTGTCAAAGCGAAAACGTGATACAGCGGTAAAGCAGTGACAACAAATTCAGCCCCAAATTTCAGTACAGGCCCGTAAGCCGCTCTTGCTTGCTCAATATTTGCTAACATGTTGCGATGAGTTAACATCGCCCCTTTAGCAACACCGGTTGTTCCACCGGTATATTGCAAAAAGGCCAAGTCATCACCGGTAATGTTAGGCTTAATGTACTGCATACGATAGCCATAATGCATAGCGCGGCGAAAGGAAATGGCGTCTGGTAAATTATATTTAGGGACTAAGCGTTTGACATACTTAACTACAAAATCAACGATTGTGGCTTTAGGACGTGAAAGTTGGTCACCCATACGCGTTAAAATGACGTGTTTCACTTTGGTATTGAAAACAATTTTTTCCAGTGTATGCGCAAAATTCGATACAATAACAATCGCTGTTGCACCGCTATCATTCAATTGATGCTCTAACTCTCTTGGGGTATAGAGTGGATTAACATTTACTACAACCATTCCTGCTCGTAATATCCCAAATAAAGCAATCGGATATTGTAATAGGTTTGGCATCATTAATGCGACACGATCCCCTTTTTTAAGGCCAAGTCCATTTTGTAAGTAGGCAGCAAAAGCGCGACTTCTCTCTTCAAGTTTCCGATAAGTCATCACCGCCCCCATGTTAATGAAAGCAGGTTGGTCGGCAAATTGAGAAACCGCATTTTCAAGTAACTCTGCTAGAGAAGCGAAGCTATCAGGATTGATTTCTTCCGGCACATCAGCAGGGTAATTTTTTAGCCAGATTTTTTCCAAAATGTTACTCCTGAATTTAGTGAAGTTATTATACTCAACATCTCTTTTAACAAATTATTAACTCAGCGTACCAGTTTGAAAAACAGACAATGTCAAGGTTGAGAGGTCTATCACTAAATAAATTTTGTTCTTCAAGAAAAAACAAGGCGGACTAAGCCGCCTTGTTTGTCTTAAATTAGTTAAACAGATATAAATCTGTACAAGATTGCGCAATTATACATGATGTTACGTTGTTTTTGGAGAGCTTATCTAGTCACTTAAGAAAGGATTTAACCTATTACGTTAACTAAAGTCATTTTTATTGGAACTAAATTTTAGTTAATGTTTTTATTACGCACTTTCATCTGTTAGCGCTTATTTAGATAATCTTTTCTATATCAACAAAAAAGCCCCGCTATAAGCAGGGCTTTTAAATAAAGAAAGATAATCATTATTCTGTTAGATACGTTTGTACGGGTACTGGGCCTCCAGGATAACCGTATCCATAACCATAGCCCCACGGGTGGTTATAAAAATACGGGTCGCCATAATAACCATAACCCCACGGGCCAGATGGCGGAAGCATGACACTTTGTGCAACATTCCAGCGTTGGAAACCTGTTACATCTAACGTGACATATTTATAAGGAACTTGCCCTACTTTTCCTTGTTGCTCCCCAGTGATTTTCCCCACCACAGTAATATAACGGTTAGTAAAATCACTTGGTTCACGAAAACCATTTAGGTACGCATAAATACGCCCAATAGAAGGGGAATTGAGTTCTGGCGCAGCATCATATTTATTTAATGCCATCACCGCAATTTCTAAACGTGTTCTTGCTGTTTCATTTTTAACTGCAAGCACTTTCCCGCCAAAACGTGCCTCCTGCCCAATATACATTTCAGGAGCATTTTGTACGGATGTTAAGTTATCTGTTGGGTTTTGCACCGAACCTTGAATTGAAGCAGGTATCGAAACACACCCTGTCAGTGCTAATATGCTTGCAACAAAAAGGCCTTTAAGTGCATTACGGCAGTTTAATTCAATGTTCATAGACCACCTCCGATTAGCGACATTATAAATTCAGGTAATACAGTTTTAAATAGCATTTAGCAAACAAAACACGATATGTTAAAAGTAGCCATAAGAATTCTATTACACCCTAATAATATCCTAAATTATTGAATGATTCGATTCGTATTTTTATTATTCAATATTGGATTTATTTTCTGTTTAATATAAAAAATTGGCTATATCACGTGATATAGCCAATTCAAATCAATTAATTTCCCATGTATTATTCACGACCAGGCAATTTTTTCCATGTAACTTCATTACGTAGGTAAGTAGGTTCGACGTTTTCAACGGCAACCACTTTTCCCTGTTGCCATAATTGCGCAGCAATGGGTAACATATCTTGCGCATCAGGCAGCGTAATATGGCTATTGGACAATGAAGCTGAGTCATTCAGCAATGAAGGATACGCTTCCCATCCAGTTCCTGCATAACTCCAAGCCCCTGAAAGCCCAGTAAATTTATTTTTAAAATCATCGGGAAGTAGAACAGCTTCGGTTTCTTCACCTAACCAGTGACCTTCAGATGTTCGCTGATATTGGGCACAATAAATTTCTGACATCCGTGCATCAATAGCCACTAATACCTGTTTATGCCCCGCTATACGAAAGGCGCCTTCGGCAAGTGTCATTAAAGAGGAAACGCCAATCATGGGTAAATTAGCTCCTAATGCTAACCCTTGTGCGATACCAACACCAATACGAACCCCGGTGAAACTTCCTGGGCCTCGCCCGAAAGCTAATGCATCTAACTGATTTAACCCCATTCCGGCTTCCGCAAGAACGTCCTCAACCATGGGTAAGATTTTTTGCGTGTGCTCACGGGGAGAAACCGCAAAACGAGAAATAATATCACCTTCACACCAAAGTGCGACTGAACAGGCTTCTGTTGCTGTATCAACAGCAAGAATACGACTCGACATGCCTAAACTCCGGCAAATTAATAGTTTCTAATTGAAAGATGCCGATTATATTAACATAAACGGCCGTAGGAATAGCAGAAAAACAAGGTGGGATTTACCTCGTTCTATTAACTTCTTGTCTTTTCTCTTCAAGAAATGCAATTGCTTTTTGTATACTTCTTGTTCGCGGTGATGGCGGAAGGCTACGTAAAAAAACCTCACCATAAGGACGTGTCACTAAGCGGTTATCACAAATAACGATAACCCCATAATCACTGGTATCACGAATTAACCGCCCGACACCTTGTTTTAAAGTAATCACGGCATCTGGTAATTGAACATCAGAAAAAGGGTCTCCGCCTCGTAATTCACAATCTTCGATACGCGCTCTTAATAATGGGTCATCCGGCGCAGTAAATGGGAGTTTATCGATAATGACACAAGTCAGTTCATCACCTCGCACATCAACCCCTTCCCAAAAACTACTGGTAGCAACTAAAACGGCATTCCCTGCTGAAATGAATTGGGATAACAGTTTATTTTTACTGCTTTCCCCTTGCATTAAGACGGGTAATGTCAATGAGGATTTAAACTCTTCGGCCAATTCACGCATCATCAGGTGCGATGTACATAAAAAGAAACAGCGCCCCTGATTTTTTTCAATCATAGGTCGTAGCATTGTTGCTAATTTTTGTGCTAGACCTCGTTGATTGAGCTCGGGTAAAAAACGGGGAACACATAATAAGGTTTGGCTTTGATAATCAAATGGGCTGGCTAATAATAACGTTTTTGCACTGACTAAACCTAAACGGTCAGTGAAGTGACTTAATTTTTCATTTACCGACAAAGTTGCTGATGTGAAAACCCAACTGCCTGGCGTACTTGCAATCATTTCGCTGAATTTATCTGCAACCGTTAAGGGGGTTAGCGCCAGTAAAAAATGGCGACCATAACTTTCAAACCAATAACTGTAACCCGCAATCGTCACATCTTTTAAACGATTCAAACGATTTCGGTAAATAGTGACGCGCTCAAAAATTGAGTCTAAGCTCTGTGATCGGCCTAAAGTGGTTTTAATCACTTCGTAACAAAGTTCAAGAGAATCATCAAGTAATGTCAATGCTCTTTGCACTTCAGGGCGTTTTAGTAAATCACGTAAATTACCACGAAAACTGTTTTCCCCCAAATTGAGCCGGAAATCCAGTGTACTTTGCGTGAGCCTATCTGCACTTTTTTGTAGTTGCACTTGGTCTTTTAACTCAGTTCGATAGGCCATAATCATATCGCGTGCAAGATCAAGCAGCTGACGACTGCTAAGTTGCTGACCAAAATATTGGCTGGCGATATCTGGAATTTGGTGCGCTTCATCAAAAATCATGACTTCTGCTTGGGGAATTAGCTCACCAAAACCTGTGTCTTTCACGACTCTATCAGCCATAAATAAATGGTGATTTACAACAACAATATCCGCTTCTAAGGCTTTACGACGCGCTTTTAAGACAAAACAGTCTTGGTAACGTGGGCAGTCGCTGCCGAGACAATTATCATTGGTACTCGTCACTAACGGCCAAACTGGGCTGTCTTCAGCAATATCATGGCAGGTACTCGTATCACCTAACTCAGATTCGATTGACCAACTACGTAACCTCACTACCGCTGACAATATTTCAGGTTCAAGGCTACCACCACCGAGGGACTGTTGGTCTAATCGCTCTAAGCATAAATAATTTGATCGCCCCTTTAACAAGGCTGTACGCCCAGTGTAACCCATGGCATCAATAATTGTCGGTAAGTCCCGGTGATACAGTTGATCTTGTAAGGCTTTTGACCCCGTAGAAACAATGACTTTTTTTCCACTACGCAATGCAGGAACTAAATAAGCATAAGTTTTTCCTGTTCCAGTACCGGCTTCCGCCACTAGCACATGCTGCTGCTCAATCGACTCAGTTACTGCGTTAGACATCGTAACTTGTGCTTCTCGAGGCTGAAAACCGGGAATTGTTCTGGCTAAAAAGCCATCCGCAGAAAAATCGTCGTGCACTACAAGACCTATTTATTAGTAATAATGAGGGCACACTTTACCATGAGTTTATTAACCCTGCTGAGGTAATTATTATCCCCTTGAACAACTGATTTTCATCCAGCCTACAAACTGTTATTCTTGAGCCACATGTATAATAAGGAATAATTATGACTATCAAACGTATTGACCCGGATAATCGTTGGTCTGAAGCTGTTATTCACAATAATGTAATTTACTACACCAGTGTACCTGAAAACCTTGACGCTGATATTGTTGCTCAAACAGCAAACACGCTCGCGGCAATTGATGTCATGCTTGAACGTGTTGGTTCAGACAAAAGTAAAATTCTTGATGCCACCATTTTTCTTGCTGATAAAGCCGATTTTGCTGGTATGAACCAAGCATGGGATGCTTGGGTTGTTGCTGGAAGTGCGCCTGTCCGCTGTACTGTCCAAGCATTGTTGATGAAGCCAGAATATAAAGTTGAAATTAAGATTGTTGCAGCAATTGATTGATTAGACAGGTTTTGCTTTGCATAAAAATGGGCGCCAATTATTAGCGCCCATCCATGCTCTAAATAGTTTGTGATGTCGCTAGGCGGCAAGTGAGTTAATCCCTTGGGGCATACAAAAGTATGTGACTAGGGTTAACGAATGCAGCCAACAACGCGACAACGCAAAATATGACGAGCATTATGACATCTTAATAAGCACCATCCCCAGCAACAGTAACACAATTCCCCCCCAGCCTTTATAATTTAGCCGTTGATTGAAAAGAATCCAACCTGCTGCTACTGTCGCGATAATACCGAATGCTCCCCATAATGCATAAGCAATTGAAAGTTCGATTCCTTTTACAGCTTGTGCTAATGCACTGAAGGCTCCAAGTACCGCAATTAGGGAGAGAATACCTACCCAATATCGTTTAAATCCATTCGACATTTTTAACAAAATGTTGGCTGCGATTTCTAATATTACGGCTAGGATCAAAAACGCAGCATGCCACCATTCAAAATGACTCGCCATATTACGCCTCCGACTTAGCTTCGCGTCCAACTAAAGCATTTGTTTTGGCAGCATTGACCGCGTTTTGTGTAACTTGTTTTACTTTCTGTGCAGATTGACGAACGGTGGCTTTTTTGGTGCCTGATTTAATCAACCCAATACCGGTGATCAGTAATACTAATCCACCTATTTTCATCGGTGATAGTGATTCTCCAAACCACATGACACTAAATGTTGTGATAAAAAGAATACCGATCCCTTCCCAGAGTGCATAGGCGACACCTAATGCCACTTTTTTAACTGCAATGGCAAGTAAAATGTATGATGTTGCTATCATGACATACATCACCACCATACCGGTGAAATCACCACTAACGCTGGCATGTTTCATTGATAATGTACCGATAACCTCGGCAACGATAGCTAATACTAAAAATATCCAGTAAATCATTATAATATCTCTCTATGTACAGCCACGTAATAGCCTGTTTTTTGTACAGAACAAATAGACAAATTACTATTGCGCGATTGTTGAAAATTCAAATAAATAACAACGTGTTGCTGAGTTTATTCAGCGAAATGAATAATCGAGAGAGACGCTATAATGCACCACACCAGTAGTGTTCACTGGAAAGGATAGCTGAAAGGAAAAGCCTGTGTGTCGTTCTTTTTTGGGACTTGCTGATCTTGCCGCTAGTTGAGCTAAGCATGATATCTTATTCTTTTCATCAGGTAGACATCTACCCAATTTACTCCGAACCCTCATGTTGATAGTTAATTTCAGCTTATTTTTAGCATGCCAAATTTATTAAGTCAATGAATATAAACATTTTTTGCATTGAATAAAAATATGCATAACTATTCATTAATATGCTAATCAACCCTTGAACTATCAACAATTATACGAATAAACAAGCGGCAACGATAAATTTTTCATTGGAATTATTTTATAAAAAAATCTCTTTATTCCACTTTTTATACTCTCATCACACCTAAAATATACTATTCGATTTTTAACATTGACAACCTGATTGAACAAGCTTCTTATAGTAGCCATATGATTGTAATATGCCGAAGAGAGAGCCATGAATACCTTTAGCCTTACCTCCAATAGTTTCCAAAATGCCGCAGATGCAACACCATTACCTTATGATGTCGTATCAATTCAGTCGCAAGTTATTTATGGCAGCGTTGGGAATAGCATTGCCGTTCCAGCGTTGACAAAACAAGGTTTACGAGTAGCTGCAGTCCCTACCGTAGTACTGAGTAATACTCCTCATTACACCACTTGCTATGGTGGGGAGTTACCTGGAGAGTGGTTTCGTGGTTATTTAAACGGTTTTGTTGAACGTGGTAGTTTAGATTCTGTAAGAGCTATTTTGACTGGTTATCTAGGCTCCCCAGAAAAAGCTCAAGACTTAGCTGACTGGTTAACCCTCGTCCGCAAAGAACGAGCAGCACTGCCGGTTATTGTTGACCCAGTCATGGGGGATGAGGACAGTGGTTTTTATATTCCCCCTGAAATTGCCGAGGTCTACCGTGATAAAGTCATACCTTTAGCAACAGGAATTATTCCAAACAAATTCGAGCTCATGACCTTAAGTGGCAAACAAGTTAATAATTTGGATGATGCAACAGCTGCAGCCCGCAGCTTATTAAAAGGAAATACCCAGTGGGTAATCATCACAAGTGCTTTCCAGCCTGATGATGATAATATCGAAGTGGTCTGTGTTACCAAAGATGACGTCGCCGTGATCCGCCACAAGCGTTACCCTGTCACGCCAAAAGGAACGGGGGATTTATTTGGTGCAGAACTCACCGCACAATTATTAGCTGGGCTGTCCGTTCCTGATGCCGCTAAAATGGCGTGTTTACGCATCGAACAAGCGATTATTCACATGGCCGCTACAGGACGTAGTGAATTGATTCTTTAAACCACGATATAACAAGCATAGAGAAATGGCGGGATTATCCCGCCATTTTAGTCAATACACCGTCTAATATTTCAAGTATTGATAATTTTATTCGAACTCATTCCACGAACGACCATCACGAGCAATCATCGCGACAGAAGCGATCGGCCCCCAAGTCCCTGCCTGGTATGGTTTAGGCGCTTCATTGTCCATTGCCCATGCATCTATAATAGAATCAACAAATTTCCATGCTTCTTCTACTTCATCACGGCGAACAAACAGTGCTTGAATGCCGCGCATTGCTTCAAGCAATAAACGTTCATAGGCGTCAGCAAGGTGAGTTTGGTTGAAAGTTTCGGAGAAACTTAAATCCAATTTAGTGGTTTGTAAACGGTGTTTATGATCAAGGCCTGGTGCCTTATTCATAATTTCAATATCGATCCCTTCGTCTGGCTGCAAACGAATGGTTAATTTATTCTGAGGCAGATCTTGATAACTTTCCGAGAAAATATTCAACGCGGGCTTTTTAAAATAAACCACAACTTCTGAACATTTAGCCGGTAGGCGTTTCCCTGTACGTAAATAGAAAGGCACGCCCGCCCAACGCCAGTCATCAATATCAACACGCAAAGCAACGAATGACTCAGTCATACTTTGCTTATTCGCCCCCTCCTCCTCTAGATATCCAGGGACTTTTTTGCCCTGAACAAAACCAGAGGTATATTGCCCACGTACTGCCTTTTCACGCACATTAGTATGGTCAATACGACGTAAAGAACGCAGGACTTTTACTTTTTCATCACGAATACGGTCAGTAGTTAAATCTGCCGGTGGTGACATCGCAATCATCGTTAAGATCTGCAATAAATGGTTTTGCACCATATCGCGCATTTGACCAGCTTGGTCGAAATAACCCCAACGCCCTTCGATTCCCACTTCTTCCGCAACCGTGATCTGGACATGGTCGATAGTGCGGTTGTCCCAGTTATTGATAAATAACGAGTTTGCAAAACGCAGTGCGAGTAAATTTAAAACTGTTTCTTTACCAAGATAGTGGTCAATACGATAAACTTGGCTTTCATCAAAATACTTGGCCACTTCATTATTAATTTCTTGTGACGACGCTAAATCCGTTCCCAGTGGTTTTTCCATGACAACACGATTTGGCTTTTTATTTAATTTAGCATGACCCAGTCCTTGGCACATTGCACCAAAGGTGCTCGGTGGCATGGCAAAGTAATGGATAGCCGGTTGTGCATCTTGTTTTAACATTTCAGCTAAACGCACAAAACTTTCAGTCTGGTTAACGTCTAAGTTACAAAAATCCAAGCGAGAGCTCAATTTTTCCCACAATGCTGAATCGAGATCTTCTTTTAAGAACTTATCTAACGCTTCTTTGACAAAGTGGACATAATCATCTTGACTCCATTCAGCTCGACCGACACCAATAATACGCGTGTCTGGATGAATGTAACCTGCTTTCTCTAACTGATAAAGCGATGGCAACAGCTTACGACGAGCGAGGTCTCCCTTGGTGCCAAAAATAATTAAGTCACAAGCTTGAGCAGCATTATGTACCGCCATATTGGTTCTCCTCAATTTGCGGAATGTAAGACCTAACTAGGATAGGCCTTATTGTAATTTTGTTAAAATTAGCCCTAATTCCGCTAATGTACCCTGTTGCTAGTGCCCAGTAAATCTTCATGATACCGATCACAGTTTTTATGATGAAAAAAACAACATATTCTCTGTTTGCTCTTATGTTACACACTGAATAATTTTTAGTGTATTAAAAAGATGCGATTTAACTGAATGGAGACAGCTTCCGTAAAAAAATAACAAAATATGTAGGATGTTTACTAATCTGAAAATTAGATACGGGTCAAAGTTTCACAAAAAGCTGCTAGTTATCACCTGCATTCAGATAGCTTACATATCTTACATAGTATATTTTCACTCTCTATTACAGCATCACGACAAGAAATTAAAAATCAACAATAGGATAACGTGATGACTCACAAATTTCTCCTTTCGATGAAATAGGCGCTTTTGCTATATGAATATTTTAGAACAAATGAAAACAAGTCTCGATTTTTTAAGTAAATCGGAAAAAAAGGTGGCTGAAGTTATTTTAGGTATGCCACAAAATGCCATTCATCTCAGTATCGCCACTCTAGCGCGATTAGCAGATGTTAGCGAACCAACAGTAAACCGCTTTTGTCGGAAAATGGGCACGAAAGGATTCCCTGATTTTAAATTACGATTAGCACAAAACTTAGCCAATGGAACCCCTTACATCAATCGCCATATAGAAGAAACTGACACAGTAAATACCTATACCCACAAAATTTTTGAATCGGCTATGGCCGGATTAGATAATGTGAAACACACGCTCGATATTAGTGCAATTAACCGTGCTGTTGATTTATTAACCCAAGCACGAAAAATCAGTTTTTTTGGCTTTGGTGCCTCTGCTGCCGTCGCCCACGACGCAATGAATAAATTTTTCCGCTTTAATATTCCTGTCATATACTTCGATGATATTGTCATGCAACGTATGAGCTGTATCAATAGTGCTGAGGGAGACGTTATTGTGCTCATTTCCCATACGGGAAGAACTAAGGCATTAGTTGACATGGCACGTTTAGCACGGGAAAACGATGCCACCGTCATAGCAATTACCTCAGAAAACTCTCCACTATCCCAAACCGCTACCCTACCTATCATTATTGATGTGCCTGAAGATACAGATATCTACATGCCGATGGTATCAAGAATGGCTCAGCTCGCAGTCATTGACGTATTAACAACGGGTTTTACGTTAAGAAGAGGTGAAAAATTTAGAGATAACTTGAAGCGCGTCAAAGAAGCATTACGTGATTCGCGGTTTGATAGCATCTAAAGGCAATAAACTGACAGTATAAATGCTTTTCAGGCTTTAATAGTTTTACAGACCTGATAGCATTAAGAAATTGGCTGTATATAATAGCTGTGCTCGTGTCAGCATCCCTATTTGCAGTAAACAGGTTTCGAAATGGAGTGAAATGGTTTCACTCTTTTATCAACACCATTACAGGTCAACGGAGTAATACATGTCTAGACGGCTTAGAAGAACTAAAATTGTTACAACTCTTGGTCCAGCTACCGATCGCGATAATAATCTTGAAAAAATTATCAATGCTGGCGCCAACGTTGTTCGCCTTAACTTCTCCCACGGAACTCCAGAAGACCATCTATTACGTGCTAATAAAGTACGTGAGATCGCCGCTCGTTTAGGACGTCACGTTGCGATCCTAGGTGATTTACAAGGCCCTAAAATTCGTGTATCTACGTTTAAAGATGGTAAAGTTTTCCTCAATATTGGTGATAAATTCATTCTTGATGCCAATTTAGGTAAAGGTGAAGGTTGCCAAGAAAAAGTGGGTATCGACTATAAAGGTTTACCTGCCGATGTGGTTCCTGGCGATATTTTACTTCTTGATGACGGTCGAGTTCAATTAAAAGTTCGTGAAGTCAGAGGGTTACAAGTATTTACGGAAGTTACTGTTGGTGGCCAATTATCTAACAATAAAGGTATTAATAAACTTGGTGGCGGTCTTTCTGCTGAAGCATTAACAGATAAAGATAAAGAAGATATAAAAACTGCAGCAAAAATTAATGTCGACTATTTAGCCGTTTCATTCCCTCGCTCAGGTGAAGATTTAGATTATGCGCGCCGTTTGGCTCGTGATGCGGGTTGTGAATGCCAAATTGTTGCTAAAGTCGAACGTGCCGAAGCCGTTGCCAATGATGAAGTCATGGATGAAGTTATTCTCGCTTCTGATGTCGTTATGGTTGCTCGTGGTGACCTCGGTGTAGAAATTGGCGATCCTGAATTAGTCGCAGTTCAGAAAAAATTAATCCGCCGTTCACGTCAATTAAATCGCGTTGTAATAACTGCAACACAAATGATGGAATCGATGATCACTAACCCAATGCCAACGCGGGCCGAAGTCATGGACGTCGCGAATGCGGTGTTGGATGGTACCGATGCCGTTATGCTTTCCGCTGAAACTGCCGCAGGCCAGTACCCTGCAGAAACGGTAGCTGCAATGGCACAAGTTTGCTTTGGTGCAGAAAAAATGCCTGGCCTGAATGTATCTAAACACCGTTTAGATGCAGAATTTAGCAGCCCAGAAGAAGCAATTGCTATGTCAACAATGTATGCAGCTAACCACCTTAAAGGGGTTAAAGCTATCATTGCAATGACTGAGTCTGGTCGTACTGCACGTATGATGTCTCGTATCAGTTCTGGCTTGCCTATTTTTGCAATGTCTCGTCATGAAAAAACGCTCAACCAATGTTCTCTATACCGTGGTGTTACCCCAGTTTTCTGTAGCACCCACACAGATGGTATTGCGGCTGCTAATGAAGCGGTGACGCGTTTACGTGATAACGGCTATTTAATGAGTGGTGACGTGGTTCTTGTCACTCAGGGTGACTTAATGGGCACCGTAGGTAGCACGAATACTTGTCGTATTCTAGAAGTCGAATAATCTTTTAGCCCTCGCCTATAGGTGGGGGCTGTCTTTTATATTGATGCTCTATCTAACCTTGAGCTTGTTTCCATTTGGCATATGCTTCGCTAATTACAGAGGCAATTTTATCATAATTTTCCCATGAATTTTCTATATGGTAAATTGTTGGTAAATGGCCTTTAAGGACACGTTCATAATCGTCAAAATAGCCCTTCTCTTCCGCTGCATAGTAAAACTGAGTAAAAGTATTACCTTCATCACTTAAATCTTCAGCTATAAATTTTTCATCACACATTGTCATCAAAAATTCACGTCCATCCAACTTTCGAGCTTTAACTAATGCGAGTTCTTCCCCTGATTCTTCAGTATGAAATTCTCCTACTAAATTATTATGAATAATCCATGTTAAATAAAAGCCAATATGGGTGCCTCCATTCTCATTTGGTAAGTCTGATGGATAATCACCACCGTAATGCCAATCCATACGATCAAATGCCATAGTCGCCCTCAACTTATTCATCAATAAAAGCTAACTATAACTTACTTCAGGTTAGTGATGAATTAAGATAAAGTGCAAAATGATGGCTAAATAATAGTAATACAAAACAGTAAAACTCTGCAGTTCACTCCTGTTACGTGCAGAGCAAATAGAACTTAGTGATATTGTAGATTAAATTGTAGCGTACCGTTTGCTTTCCCAGCAGTTGTTATAGATTGAGTTTGGATATAAGCAGCTTCCAACGGAATGTTATATTGGCCTACATTATTTTGTTCAACGATAGGCATTAACTGATTAAGCTTAATTGGTGCTCCGTTATATTTTACTTGGATTGCATAGCCCTTCGCTGTATTTTCATCAGTTAAATTATTGAGTGCAATTGCCCCCGGTGTTTGGCTTGTGTCTTGCGATCCAATAAACGTAATTTTTATCGGTGATATAGGGTCGCAGTCTAATTGAATTTGAAAGCTTTTCTTACTCTCTGGACTCATTGAGCCAACACCAGTAAATGACGATTTGCTGACTTTACCAAATGGTATATTTATTGACTTATTTTTAACTTCACAACCACTCGAAATAACATTAATTGGCCCCATAGTCACTTTTGGTTCAATTCTTCCATATAAATCTGAAGCAATAAAACCATTATTGAACAAAATTAACATCGCAGCATAAGTTGTTGGCAAAGTTTGGTTTTTAACATTATTACCAACTTTATAAAAATCTGCTCTTAACTTTACAGTATAAGTTGCTGAAGATGCATTAGAGCCACATATTAGTCTATTATTGATATTTCCATCTTTCGTATTTACCCCATCAACATACACAAAACCAGAGCAAGGGCTCATCACTGTTCCATGCAAAGCATAACCAACACCTGAATTATTAACTTCTCTCACATAACCTACACCAGAAATGTACATTGAATTCCCAGATCCGCTTGGTAAATATATGCCAACTTCTGTATTACCAGTTACATTCCACCACACCCAAGGGGAATGAGTACCTAAATCAACTGAGCCAATAAAAGTACCTACCGGTAATGTGCGTGAGACATAAAGTGTTTTATTCGAATTAACAAGTTGGTTAGTAAATTCAGCCCTAAATTCTGCAACACCAAGTTGTGAATATAAAAGTAACGGAATGCCGATTTTTAATCCTAAATTATTCATGACAACTCCTATTCACAAGTTCGTTCTATAAACTGAATTTTTTCATTTTCTAACGATAATGAAAGTGGAACTGTACATTGTTGGTTATGACTATTCCCCCATTTCACAATAATGATACTTTGATCTGGAACACCACTTAAATACACTTCCCCATCATTTGCAACAATACCTCCAGTCACTTGCTCTTCATTTTCTATAACAGAAACTTGTGTGCCAAATGCAATGGGTTTGCCTGCATGCTGCAGTTTTAATAATACTCTAGCGCCGCGTTTTGCTTGAAAATTAGCTAATACAATAGCGCCTTGAGTAGGAACAACAGTTGCTGTATTAATAGCAACATCATTATTACCACTTAATGTTGCAGTATCGACACTAATTTTATTTCGTTCATAGCGTGTAACCGTAGGAATTACGGCAAAGCCTGAAGAGTTCGTATAGAGCGACTGCGCATTATTCACTTTTAAATTATCAATATCTTCAGCTTTTACGAGCACTGCAGAATCATAAATAGTACGTGATGTCGTTAGCCCTCCAGAATGGAGTAATAATGCTCCTGTTGCACCGAGATCAACAGAATGATATTTAGGAGCATAATTATAGCCTGCACTGTATTCCCCTGATGAAACGATATAGTTTACACTAATGGAATTACTATATTCATCATGACTATGGTGGTATCTTTGTGTGAGGTCATACTGCAAATTATTATCTTCTAATTGCGTACTATTAAAACTCAATGAGCTAATAGAGTCGCCTTTTTTACTGGTATTATAGCTATAATTGATCCAATTATTTCTCCACCCTAAATCAAAAGGAATACTCAAATTTAATGACAGCATTTGGTCATTAGTATTCAAATAATCTTGCTTTGTATAAGAATAAGCAACACTGTAATTCATCGAATTATAATTAGAACTAAAACTCATGGTTAGATTTTTATCTGAACCACTTTTATCCCAATAATATTGCTGGTAACCATTCACTGATAAATAACCTATTCCGTTAAGTGATTGGGATACTGATGCTTGAAACTGTTGTTTTTTCCGACCGATGTTATAAAAGTAATTATTCGAATCAGAGAAATCATAATAATTCTTTGTTGAATAGCGATATGATGCTAAAGAAAAAGAAGTGCCTGTATCTGGAATATATTTTGAATACTGAATTCGGTATGATTGCCCTTCTGCCTTCTTTTTATCAATCAATCGTGCCGATGCTTGTGTAATATCTGTCGATATCGCACCAATATTACCTAAGTTTACTCCAGTACCTATTGTGTAAGCTTGATAGCCTTGGGAAACTAAAAAACCTCCATAAGCGGATAAGTTATATGGTAACCCATAAATTGCTGATGCTTGCGCAAAATTTGGTTTACGCCGTGCACTATCAACATTATATTTACCAATATCTACACTATATTTTAATGCACCTGCCCTTTGCATCATTGGTACCGCTGAAAACGGCTGAATAAAAGATCGGATTGTTCCATTAGCTTCTTCAATGGAGACCTCAAGGTCACCACTGTATGAAGTTGGATATAAATCATTAATTGAAAACTCACCGGGGGGTACAGTTGTTTGATAAATCACATTACCATTTTGCCTAATAGTAACAATCGCATTTGATTGTGCAATTCCTGTGACTGTCGGTGCAAAACCTCTTTCACTTTGAGGCAACATACTTTCATCGGAAGCTAACCTTATCCCACGATAAGGGTTGCTTTCCATCACACCATTATCAGAGGATGTTTCACCAATCGTTAATCGACTTTTTAAACTTCTGATATCTCGCTCTATATAGGTTTGTAAGTTATTCCAATTTGTTTCATTTGTTGTATTACTATATGTGCTATAGCTACGCAAACGCCAAGCATTTATATTAATACCGCTTCTTAAACCTAAAAATGTATTATCTCTGTTATCTCTATTTTGGTACCAATGCTTATTAAATCTTGCAGTGTAATTAACAAATGCCGCATTAATTCCATCGTCCCATTCTTTCGGTTCAACGTAACCTCGGCTAGTATTTTCTAATCCAATTTGAGGAATACTAACTTGTAGCTGTTGGATTTCGAATTTGTATTGATAATTAGCGCTAGGAATAATTTGAGCAATATCGTTCAAATATTCATCATCTTCAATTACTGAGAACTTTTCGCTTGCTGAGTTTTTTACCCCCCACTCTAGTAGCATTTTTTTTGTTATTTTAGGGAGTAGATTTTTAGTTTTATCATCAAATAAAAATGTAATATTCTTATTGTCCACCCGTTGATCATTAATATAAATATCAACAAAATAGTCACCTGGTAATTGCCCACCTGCGGATGACAAGTAGCCCAAGCTATTCACATCGGCAACTTGACTTTCAATTCCAGTGTTGATGGCATTGATATCAAATATATCTTCAGCAATTGTATTATTGGCATACAATATCAAGCTGATCGTAGTAAAAACTTTAGAATACATAAGTCTATTTTTGGTATAGAGAACTGACATCTTAGATACTCTTACTTGTTTTTTTTCTCTATGATAGCGCCATAGTCATTAATAAACTGAACAACTATTGAATCATCATTATTTGTTTTTTTCTTAAGAATGTAGTCATTTTTAAATGGGTATATTAAGCTAGCGCCATCAACGACCTCGCCATTGATAAGGATATTTTTGATTGATAAATGATATGGTGTTTGGTTATCAATCATAACTTCATCTGATTTTTCAACTAAATGAACCTTTTCAAAATCAAAAGGTTCAATATCTTTCGACCTTAAAAATAATTTAAATTGTGAGTTTATAATTATCTGTAGCTCATTTTCAATACTATTATCTTTCGGTGGTATTGATTTAATATTAAGCAAATAGATTTTTTCTTCATTTGAATTTATAGGTTCACCTATGTATGAGATCCTTGCTGAACCATTTGTATCTGGTTCAATTCGGAATAATGGTGGTGTAGCAATAAATGGTGCTTTACCCTCACCATTCAATGGAGAAACCCAACTTTGGATTAAAAATGGTTTTTCTTTATCACTATTAAAAATCGGGATATCAATTTCACGTTTGTTTTCTTCATAGACAAAACGAGTTCCACCTACACTAATACCTGACGCTTGAGAGATGTTAGAAATAGAAAATAAACATATACAGATTGAAAAAAATATTTTTTTCATAAAACAGCCATGATATTGATGTGGAAAAGAGGGCAACCATTGTCGCCCTACAACTAATTAATGATATTGAATGTTATATACTGCACTACTATTAGCAGGGCCTGCAGTTGCTACGCCTGTTGCTTTATAACGAGCTACATAATCTAAATCTACTGTTGCACCATCAAATTCAATTAGTTTTGAATCATCAAATAATTTGATTTGTGTTGTTGCGTCTTTTTCAAATAAAGCAATACCGACATTATTTGCAACACCTATACCTTGGTTAATGGCAAGAATATCGCGGTCTGCAGTATCACGTGTACCACCAAAGCGTACGGTTATTTTAGAGTTTGCTGGACAATCAACAAGCTTAATCGTGAAGTCTTTCAATCCTGCAACTTCACCCTGTGCAGCTAAACTTTTAGCTGATACCTTTCCAAGGTCAACATTTAAATTTTTTGAGTTACTATCAACTGTACAAGCAATATCAGTTATTTCCCCGCTAAAATTAATTGTACCTGAAGCAAAAACAGTTGGCGCAGATGTTACAGCTAAAGCAACCCCTATTACTGCTAGGGATTTTTTTAGAATACTCATAATAGTTCCTATAATATAAATTTTTAATTATTAATTACTACTATATGAATAAATCAATTACTCATATTGGGTGTGCGAAAGAAATATACCATTTACCTTTAGTTAAGTTAACTAATGGATACATTGAATTTTTTAAAATGACATCTAAAATATTTATGTTTGATTTTGATTATTCATTAATTGGCTCATTCATTTAAATTTTTCATTATCAATTAGGTAATATCTTAAAATTTTATTAGCCATTGAATTTTTATTCATATACATGTAAAAATTATAGAATGATTTTTTATTTGCTGTTTTCAGCTCTTTTAATGAATTATTATTCAATTCCTTCTGGACTAAATTTTTTGGTAACCATAAATGCCCAATCGAATTCTCTGTTAATTGAATTGCCAAATCCACATTAGGAACATGAATAGTTTGGATGCTTTTTATACCATCCATCTCTGTAGATCCCAAAGCAATCAATGTTGTTTTTTCCATTAATTTTAATACATTATCAGCATGACAATGTTGAAGCTTATGATTTGGATTGGTTACAAACACCGCCTCAACTTGCTCGAGATATATAGGGTTTAACGACTCAACATAATGGTGAGTAATTAATAAATCATAATTTTCAACTCCAAAAATATCTGATTTTTTTAATAAAACACGTTTTAAATCAATATCATAATCTTTTCTGGAGCGACTTAAATCCCCAATTTTTTTCAGTATTTCATCACTTTGATATAGTGAATCAATAACAATATTAATTTTATTATTTTCTTCATAATTTAATGACTTAGCAACCTCTTCTAATGAAATTGCTTTATTTGTTACCTCTCTCGATAGCGCTAATAGCTGCTCTCCTTGTTTAGTTAATACTGCACGACGTTTTTCTAAAGAAAATATTTCAATTTCCAATGTTTGCTCTAATTTACTAATGGTGTAGCTAATTGATGATTGTGTCCTATGCAAAATTTCAGCTGCTTGAGCAAAACCACCGTAGTCAACCACTGCCTGTAGAGTTATCCATTGATCTAACGTTGTTCGAGTTTTTTCCATCGAGTCTCCAAGTATTAATCTGGGAGTCATTTTTATTATATAATTAAAATATAGCAATATATTTTATATATCGTTAATAAGTGATTATACATAATTCTTAGTATTTACTCATATGTTTAAAATTATTTAATCTCTTTTTTTTAGTATGTAAGGAATAATTTTTAATATGAAGATTCATTTTATATGTGAAATATGTTTTTTATACTTACTACATTATGGATAGAAATAGCCAATAAATAATTTCAATTTTAAATTAAAAAAATAATAATTTCATAAAGATGAAAAAAAATTAATTTTAGAAGAAAAAACAATACTCAATTATAATTATTGTAAAGCATAAAAATAATAACCATAACTGGCTAGTCATTTAATGATGATTTAATAATATTATCTACTACATAGTTGGGCTTTACATTAGATAAATAAAAAAGAATATCACAATACAAACATTGAAATAAAGCTGCTTCAGTATATATACTAAGATCTAATTTCATGATTAATGTAACACAGGCTAATTACTGCCAGTTATAATATTATCAGCATAATAATTACTTAAAACGATACGGTTTGATATTTATTAGTTCTAGTTTATATGATTTTAGGCAAGTAATAATATGAACCCTCGTTCATTCTATAAATACACTCTTTTAAATAAAAAAAGCCATTACTTAAAAGTAATGGCTTAAAACATTATTCTGTAAAACTAAACACTAACGGTAGAGATCTTTTCGCTGATAAGGTTCTATCTCTCCCTCTTTTCGCGTTTTTAATAGCTTTAATATCCATGTGTATTGTTCTAAGTTTGGAGCAACCAGATATTCCAGCTCCTCATTCATTCTTCGTGCGATGTACTTATCGTCCTTTCCATCGATATCATCCATTGGCTCACGGATATAAATATGCAATTGGTGCGTTTTATGATCATAAACGGGAAATAGCGGTACAACTTTCGCCTTGCAAACTTTCATTAGCCTGCCGATAGCAGGTAATGTTGCCTTATATGTACCAAAAAAATCAACAAATTCACTATGCTCTTCACCATGATCTTGGTCAGGAAGATAAAAACCCCAATAACCTTGCCTAACAGAAGCGATAAAAGGCTTAATCCCCGCCTCTCTTGAGTGCAGACGCCCCCCAAAATGGTATCTCGCTTTATTCCATAAGTAATCGGCAACAGGGTTCTTTTGGTGATGAAACATTGCAGCCATTTGTTGGCCTTTTGCTGCTAATAACATGGCTGGCGCATCAACAGCCCAGCCATGAGGAACCATAAAAATAACATTACTTTGCTGCTGTTTTAAGCGCTCTATAATTTCTTGATTATGCCAATGTGTCCTCGCTAGCGTTTTACTCGCACCACGAAGACATAACTCTGCCAACATGACAAAAGACTGTGGTGCGGTTTCAAACATGCGATCAACTAACTCTTCTCGTTGATGTTCGGTCAATTCCGGAAAACAATAAAGTAAGTTAATTTTGGCACGACGACGGCCACTTTTAGCAAGCCGCCCAACCCATTTTCCTATTTTAGCAAGTAAAGGGTCACGGATCTTAACAGGAATGAAAGCCAATCCCGCTAAAACACCAGCCCCTAGCCACACCCCCCAATATTTAGGTAATAGGTAAGAACGGTGAAAAGTTGGCACATAGCCTTTTTTACTATCAGTGTCTTGATCTTTATTCATGCTGTACTCAAGTGAATAATAGCCATCTTTCTATAGCTTATAATAATAGTTTACGGGAGCATTACAAAGAAAACTGGCAGATACAAGTACCTGCCAGTGATAAAAATAGAAACTTAAATTACTGTAGCTTGAGTTGTGGTTTCGTTTCTTTCACAAGCGCTAAATATTCTTTACGCTCTTTTCCTGTTAAACCACCAGAACTCGGTAATTTTGCGGTGAGTGGATTTACCGCTTGTTGATTTACCCACATTTCAAAATGTAGATGAGGACCAGTCGAACGCCCTGTATTGCCTGATAACGCAATACGATCACCTCGCTTAACTTTCTGGCCTGGCTTAACTAATAATTGACGTAAGTGCATATAACGAGTTGTATATTGGCGGCCATGACGGATTGCAATAAAGTTACCTGCAGCGCCGCTGTATTTTGAAACAATCACTTCGCCATCGCCAACAGCAAGTACTGGTGTGCCAACAGGCATTGCGAAATCCACACCTTTATGCGGTGCTACGCGCCCAGTAACTGGGTTAACTCGCCGAGGGTTGAATTGTGAAGAGACTCTAAACTGCTTAGCAGTTGGAAAACGTAAGAAACCACGTTCTAAACCATTCCCTTCACTGTCATAATAGCGTCCATCTTCAGCGCGAAAAGCATAATAGCTTTTTCCATTCGTTTGTAGGCGAACACCAATAAGTTGGCTCTGTTCACTGCGACCATTAAGCATTTCCCTGCTCATTAATACACTGAACTTATCGCCTTTTTTCAATTTTTTGAAATCAACCTGCCATTGTAAAGCTTTAATTACCTCACGGCCTTCATTACGCGTTAAGCCCGCTTTATTTGTACTTTGCGCAAATGTGCCGTCAACCGTACCGTTTAAAACACTGTTAGTCCATTCACCTTCGCGAATCTGCTTAGCTTCTTCAAATTTGTTTGTCGTCCCAACACGGGTAAATACACGGGTCTCACGGCGAGAAACTTCCCATGTTAATGACTCTAACTCACCCTGATCAGTTAACGACCAATTTAATGACTGGCCTATCTTCAGATTTCTCAGTGATTTATGTTGGTTAGATAGTGTTGCAACGTCACCAGCTTCAATACCGAATTGAGTTAAAATAGTCGTTAAGTTATCACCACTTGCAACAACATATTCATGGACGAGAGGCGCAGCCACTCCTCCCGTCTCTACGGCTTCTGCTTCAGTATCAGCGAGGCCTTCATCTGGTAGCTGTTCACTACTGTCTTGAATTATATCGTCGGTAGCATCACTTGCAGGTAATAATGAAAGCGGAATGATGGTATCCGGTGTACCATCATATTCAGCTGTTGTTGGTACATGAACTGGCCGCCAAATTGCGACGGCCATAGTCGCTACAGTGAGCGTACTTAATACAATTTTGTGTGTTCTAGACAGGCTACCGTATACCTGAGCCAGACTTTTGGCCATTTGCTGCACTTAAACAATTCCTTCTATTTTTAATCCAGGCAGCTGGCGTATTGCT
This sequence comes from Providencia sp. PROV116, assembly GCF_028482485.1. NCBI lineage: Bacteria > Pseudomonadati > Pseudomonadota > Gammaproteobacteria > Enterobacterales > Morganellaceae > Providencia > Providencia sp. PROV116. Next base: position 191,148 of record NZ_JAMPQO010000002.1, read on the forward strand.
CTGATAATTGAGTCAAAAACTGCATGTAGCTATCCGGCCCTATTGCCAGCCCAATTCCTAGTGGGTCGAGAGTTCCCATTTTCACCCCCGTATTACGTGCTACACTTTCAATCACAGCAGGCCTGAATTGAGGCTCAGCAAAAACACATTGCGCTTTATGCTCAACCAATTGTGTTCGTATTTGATGTAATTTCTGCGCGCCAGGTTGTATTTCTGGGTTTATCGTAAAGTGCCCCAATGGAGCTAATTGATAGTGTTTTTCAAAGTAGCCATAAGCGTCGTGAAAAACAAAATAACCCTTGTTTTTAGCTGGCTGCAAAATACTAGCAATTTTCTGATCATTTTGCGTCATATTTTCTTTGAATTTACGAAGGTTTACGTCTAGCTTATCTTTTTGTTCAGGATAAAGCTCTACTAAACGCTCATAAATGTCTTGCGCAGCAAAATTTGCAATTTCTGGAGACAACCAGATGTGCATATTATACTCACCGTGGTGATGATGTTCGTGATCCTTGTCATGATTAGCTTCATCTCCATGTTCATGGTCGTGTTCATCTTCATGGGACTCTGCCATAAGAAGTGGCTTAATATTTTTCTGTTCAGCCAGTGCTAGGCGTTTATTCTGTGGTAATGTATTGATTGGCTTCTGTAAAAACATCTCCATATCAGGACCAACCCATACGAATAAATCAGCCTGTTTAATTTTTTTCAAATCAGAAGGTTTAAGTGCATAATCATGGGGCGAAGCACCGTCTGGTAATAAAACTTGTGTCTCAGTGACACCATCTGCAATTCCCGCGGCAATAAAGGCCAGTGGGCGTATTGAGGCCACAACATCAGCATTCGCAGCTGATACCATTGTTGCACTTAATACGGAGCTCGCCACTGCTCCAAAAAGAAATTTGCAGGCAATGTTTTTCGATTTATGTATCATAGCAGTCTTTTTCCGTGATTTTGATTTTGAAATGTTATAATATAACACAACATGAATTCTGCAAGATGTTTTTCACATGCAACCATTACTGACTTTAAATAAGATTTCTGTTTCATTTGGCGAAAAACAGGTTCTCAATGATGTTACCTTTGAACTGAATAAAGGTGATATCGTAACCCTTTTAGGCCCGAATGGAGCTGGAAAATCAACAATTGTACGTGTTGTACTCGGGCTACTTGCCCCTACATCAGGTACTATTACGCGTCCTTCTTCTCTCGCTATTGGCTATGTTCCACAAAAACTTCATTTGGATACGACGCTACCCCTTACTGTTAAACGTTTTATGTTATTAAAACTTGGTGTTCGTAAAGAGCATTTATTGCCTGCACTCGAAAGAGTCAAAGCAACGCATTTACTCGAACAACCGATGCAAAAGTTATCAGGCGGTGAAACACAACGTGTTTTACTGGCTCGTGCCCTACTCAATAAACCGGATCTCCTCGTACTTGATGAGCCAGCTCAAGGTGTTGATATCACAGGTCAAGTTGCACTATATGACTTAATCAACCAATTAAGAACTGAGCTTAACTGCGCTGTATTAATGGTTTCCCATGACTTGCATCTCGTGATGGCAAAAACAGATAAAGTACTTTGCATTAACGGCCATATTTGCTGTTCTGGGGCGCCCGATGTTGTTTCAAACCATCCAGAATTTGTCGCTATGTTTGGTTATCGCGGTGCTCAACAACTTGGTGTATACCGCCATCAGCATAATCATCAACATGATTTAGAAGGCAATATTATTGTTGGTCACCAACACAGCAAGGACTGCAAACATGATTGAGTTACTATTACCTGGCTGGATAGCAGGCATGCTACTTGCCATTGCGGCAGGTCCTCTAGGCTCTTTTGTTGTGTGGCGCCGAATGTCCTATTTTGGCGATACGCTAGCTCATGCTTCATTGTTAGGGGTCGCATTTGGGCTTCTATTAAATATCAACCCATTCTATGCCGTTATTGCTGTAACTTTACTATTAGCCTTAATTTTAGTTTGGCTAGAAAAACGCCCACAACTTGCCGTTGATACTTTACTGGGTATTATGGCACACAGTTCACTGTCTTTAGGTTTAGTCGTTGTTAGCTTAATGGCTAATGTCCGAGTTGACCTAATGGCTTACTTATTTGGTGACTTACTCTCAGTAAGCTATGAAGATATTATAACGATTTTTATTGGCGTTATTGTCGTTTGTGGGTTGCTTTTTTATCGTTGGCGGGCACTTTTGTCCATAACGGTTAGCCCTGAGCTTGCTTTTGTTGATGGCATTAATATTCAAAGACTGCGTTTATTACTGATGTTAGTTACCGCATTAACAATTGGTATCGCTATGAAATTTGTTGGGGCGTTAATTATTACGTCTTTATTGATTATTCCTGCGGCAACGGCTCGGCGTTTTGCTCGAACACCTGAGCAAATGGCCTTCATCGCTGTCTTAATTGGTATGATTGCTGTAACCGGGGGACTAACTCTCTCTGCTTTCTACGATACCCCTGCTGGGCCTTCAGTCGTGTTGGTATCGGCTATTCTATTTGTACTAAGCTTAGCAATAAAAGCGAAAAATTAATTTAAGCTTTAAGCTACATAATTCCAGTCATTACATACTATTTTTAATGCAAATGGCCCCAACATTGAAAACAATGTTGGGGCCATATTTATTCATTTAATATAATTAAATTTCTTTAGGCGTTAAACCAAAGTGGTTATACGCATGAACCGTCGCCATTCGACCTCTAGGGGTACGCTGAATAAAACCTTGCTGGATAAGATAAGGCTCTAAAACATCCTCTATGGTTTCACGCTCCTCCCCAATGGCTGCTGCGAGGTTATCAACACCAACAGGACCACCCATAAATTTATCAATGATAGCAACTAGAAGCTTTCTATCTAAATAATCAAAACCTGCAGCATCGACATTTAACATGTCCAAAGCTTGGTTAGCAATTAGCCCATCAATCGAACCATCACCTTTCACTTGAGCAAAATCCCGCACACGACGTAACAAACGGTTAGTGATACGTGGAGTTCCCCTTGAACGCATCGCAACTTGTAGCGCACCTTCTTCGGTGATATCTAACCCCATATATTGGGCACTACGCTTGACAATATGTTGTAAATCATCAACTTGATAAAATTCTAGCCGTTGCACAATACCAAAGCGATCACGTAATGGTGATGTGAGCGACCCTGCCCGAGTCGTTGCACCAATTAATGTGAAAGGCGGAAGATCAATTTTAATCGAGCGCGCTGCAGGCCCTTCACCTATCATGATATCGAGTTGGTAATCTTCCATTGCGGGATAAAGTATTTCCTCAACAACTGGGGATAATCGATGGATTTCATCAATAAATAGGACATCATGGGGCTCTAAATTAGTTAGCATGGCAGCTAAATCGCCTGCTTTTTCTAATACGGGCCCTGAAGTTGTACGCAGATTAACACCGAGTTCATTTGCAACAATCCCTGCTAGAGTTGTTTTTCCTAACCCTGGAGGGCCAAAGATGAGCAGATGGTCAAGCGCATCGCCTCGCATTTTCGCTGCTTGAATAAATATTTCCATTTGATCTTTAACCTGAGGCTGACCAATATACTCATTCAATAGCTTTGGCCTGATCGCACGGTCAATAGCTTCTTCATCTGACTGTAATACTTCAGCAGTTATTAGGCGATCAGCTTCAATCATATTAAAATTCTCTCAATCAAAGTGCGGCACGAAGGGCATCACGGATCAATGTTTCAGAATCGCTATCCGGTTTTGCAACTTTACTCACCATTCGACTTGCTTCTTGTGGTTTATACCCTAAAGCAATCAATGCGGCGGCAGCTTCTGCTTCGATATCCGCCATATTGGGAACTTTACTGTTTACATTTGGCAGATTAATGTCGCTATTTGGATTAAATAAATCCCCATTGAGGCCTTTGAAGCGGTCTTTCATTTCGACCACTAAACGTTCTGCGGTTTTCTTACCAATTCCAGGTAATTTAACCAGTGATGCAATAGCTTCTTGTTCGATAGCGGAAACAAATTGTTGAGCAGACATACCGGATAAAATCGCGAGGGCTAATTTGGGGCCAACACCATTTACTTTGATCAGCTCTTTAAATAATGCCCTTTCTTGCTTATCGTTAAAACCATAGAGCAACTGGGCATCTTCACGAACAACAAAGTGAGTAAAAACAATAGCTTCCTGACCAATATCGGGCAGTTCATAGAAACAAGTCATTGGCATATGGACTTCATAACCGACACCTTGTAGTTCTAATAATACGATTGGAGGTTGCTTTTCTAAAACAATACCACGTAAACGACCTATCACATTGAAGCCCTCTATTACTAACTAAACCTTGAGCAGGTTGGTTTATTATCATTAATACTGTTGTTTATACCACAAAAAATGCTGGATGCATATCCAGCTACACGCTATTTATTAATAAGCAATTCTGTTTAAGATAAACTCGCTATCTTAAACGTCCACGAGTTAAAACTAACCGTGGGTCGCCAACTTTTAAAAGATTTTGATTGAAATGGCAATGTGTAATCGCAATTGCCAAAGCATCTGCTGCGTCAGACTGTGGGCTCGCTGACAATTTTAGAATTGATTTAACCATATGCTGTACTTGGCTTTTTTCTGCGGCTCCCGTACCTACAACTGTTTGTTTGACCTGACGAGCTGCATATTCAAATACGGGTATATTCATGTTTGCAGCAGCAACAATGGCCACGCCTCTCGCTTGCCCAAGTTTTAATGCGGAGTCCGCATTCTTCGCCATAAAAACTTGTTCAATGGATAGTACATCCGGTTGATATTGTGTGATAATTTCCGAGACACCCGCGTAAATTCGTTGCAGACGACTTGGTAAATCATCAACTTGTGTACGGATACACCCACTACCTAAATACAGTAGTTGCCGGCCTTGCTGGCGAATAACACCGTATCCCGTAACACGAGAACCGGGGTCAATACCTAAAATAATCGCCATATAAATTTACTTATACCTCTTTATATTAATCATGTTGTTCTAATAAGCTTCATAATACTATCAATTTCAACTAAATAGCTATTTGAATAGCTGATAAAAACTAAAAGCGAGTTAGCTCGTTGATATAGAAGAAAGTATAGCGGATAAGGGAAAGGAAAGAGTAGAAGGCGTTAGAGAAAACAGGCTGCGCCAGCCCGCTTTCTCTACGCGGATTATGCTAAATGACTATGCCGCCATTTAGTGCCTCACAAATTACAGTGTGGCAGCGACTTCGTCAGAAATATCACCATTGTGGTAAACTTCCTGTACATCGTCTGAATCTTCTAACATATCAATAAGACGTAACAATTTAGGCGCCGTTTCAGCATCCAGCTCTGCTTTGGTCGACGGGATCATTGATACTTCTGCAGCTTCACTGGTAAAACCCGCAGCATCTAATGCGTCTTTCACTTCACCAAAAGTTTCTGGCGTTGTGTAAACATCGATTGCACCATCATCATAAGTTTCAACATCATCAGCACCCGCTTCTAATGCCGCTTCCATTATGGCATCTTCATCAACGCCCGGTGCATAAGTGATCACGCCGCGTTTAGTAAATAAGTAAGAAACGGAGCCGTCTGTACCCAAGTTACCACCTGTTTTAGTGAATGCATGGCGCACTTCTGAAACAGTACGGTTACGGTTATCACTTAAGCATTCAACCATAACTGCTGTCCCGCCCGGGCCATAACCTTCATAAATGATGGTTTCCATATTATCGTTATCATCATTACCAACACCACGTGCGATAGCACGGTTTAAGGTGTCACGAGTCATGTTGTTCGATAATGCTTTATCCACCGCTGCACGTAAACGTGGGTTTGTTGCGGGATCACCACCACCTAAGCGGGCTGCTGTGACTAATTCACGGATAATTTTAGTGAAAATTTTACCGCGCTTAGCATCTTGTGCCGCTTTACGGTGTTTGGTGTTGGCCCATTTACTATGACCTGCCATGAAATATCTCCAAAAAACGTCAATAAATAATTAAACAGCAAATTCTAAAATAGCCTGACTATTGCTCCAGGATTTCGTTAAGCTCGCCGCTTCATCAGGGGCTAGCCAACGATATTCGCTGTGTTCCGTCAGTAATGGCATTTTTTCTTCACTTTGCACCATTTTAAACCAATGTTCTTTGCAATGCGTAACATCAGGTGCATAACGATGCCTGAAATGTGGGAAAATTTCAAAGATGATACTGTGCGACAAATCTTGCAGCTGGTTTTGTTCAACCTCAAAACCCGTTTCTTCTTTAATTTCACGACACGCCGTTTCATACGGCGTTTCATCAGGCTCCAAACTTCCGGTCACTGATTGCCAGAAGTCTGGGTCGTCTTTACGTCGTAACATAAGCACCCGTCCACTACTTTGAGCCACAATAATGACTAATATCGATTCCGGGCGCTTATATTTTTTCATTGAACTTACTCTTCGTCTTTCGCAACCACGGCGATAGCGAGCTCCGTCAATGCATCAGGATTCGCATGGCTTGGAGCATTCGTCATTAAACATGCTGCCGCTGTTGTTTTCGGGAAAGCAATAACATCACGAATATTATCGGTTCCTGTTAACAGCATCACTAAACGGTCAAGACCAAAGGCTAATCCTGCGTGTGGTGGCGTGCCATATTTCAATGCATCTAATAAGAAGCCAAATTTTTCGCGTTGGTCTTCTTCATTAATGCCTAAAATACTAAATACCGTTTGTTGCATTTCATTGCGGTGAATACGTACTGAACCACCGCCAACTTCGTAACCATTGATGACCATATCATACGCATTAGCAACGGCTTCTTCGGGTTTACTGGCCAATTCTTCAGGTGAGAAATCTTTAGGAGAAGTAAATGGATGGTGCATCGCAGTTAACCCGCCCTCACCATTATCTTCAAACATTGGGAAATCAATCACCCACAGTGGCTGCCAGCTATTTAAATCGGTTAATTCAAAGTCACGACCGACTTTCAAACGTAGCGCGCCCATTGAATCGGTTACGACATTTTTTGCACCCGCACCGAATAACAAGATATCGCCATCAACTGCGCCTGTGCGGTCTAGTAACTGGTTAATCACATCTTCATTCAAGAATTTTGCGACTGGGCTTTGAATACCTTCAAGGCCTTGAGCTCGTTCGTTAACTTTCATCCAAGCCAAGCCTTTCGCACCATAAATACCGACAAATTGACCATATTCGTCGATTTGCTTACGCGTCATAGCAGCGCCACCTGGGACTTTCAGAGCCGCAACACGGCCTTTCGGGTCGTTTGCTGGACCTGAGAACACCGCAAATTCAACACCTTTTACGATATCCGCGACGTCCACTAACTCCATTGGGTTACGTAGGTCTGGTTTATCTGAGCCATAACGACGCATAGCTTCTGCAAAGGTCATGATTGGGAAGTTACCTAAATCAACCCCTTTTACCTCTAACCATAAATTACGGATCATACGTTCCATAATTTCACGCACTTGCTCTGCGGTCATAAACGAGGTTTCAACATCGATTTGGGTAAATTCAGGTTGACGATCTGCTCGTAAGTCTTCATCACGGAAGCATTTTACGATTTGGTAATAACGGTCAATACCAGACATCATCAGCAATTGTTTAAACAACTGAGGTGATTGCGGTAATGCATAAAATTTACCTTTATGAACACGGCTTGGTACTAAATAGTCACGAGCACCTTCTGGTGTTGCTTTGGTTAACATTGGTGTCTCAACGTCCAAGAACCCTTCGTTATCCATAAAATTACGAACAAAGCTGGTGATTTTGGCGCGCGTGCGCAGACGCTCAGACATCTCTGGGCGGCGTAAATCTAAATAACGATATTTTAAACGACGCTCTTCTGTATTCGTTTGGTTGCTATCTAATGGCAACGGCTCTGACTTATTAAAAACATTCAGTTCTTCAGCAAATACTTCAATCTCGCCCGTTGCCATGTCTTTATTTTTTTGGCTATCTGGACGTGCGCGTACTGTCCCTGTGATTTGGATACAGAACTCATTACGCAGCTCTGACGCTTTTTCAAATATGTCTTTACGATCGGGATCGAAGAAAACTTGCACGATACCTTCACGGTCACGCATATCGATAAAAATCAAACCACCTAGATCGCGACGGCGGTTTACCCATCCACTAAGAGTGACCTTTTGGCCTTCGTGAGCGATGTTTAACTGCCCACAATAATTAGTACGCATACAATATCCTTTTACTCAGCTTGTTGTGCATTTGCTTGCTGCGGAAATTTGGCATTTTGCTGAACATTGAGCTGAAAATTCAGAATGTCAAAAAGGCAGACATTATACAGGAAATTCTGTTAGACAAATAGTTACGTATTCTACATAACACGTAAACCATTTTGTTTTTAATCATATTTTCATCAATTATTGTTGTGGCTAATCAACAATAACAAGATTGAATGGCGAGATAGACGCCTATCATGATGATCCTATCGATTTTAAGGGACTATCCGCACCATGTACATATTGCAGCAGAGGTTTATTTTGTTAGTTCGATGTCTTTTTGAGCAAAGTAACATCACTTAATGTTTTCCAATTCAACTATTGATTAATAAATACTTCTTTAATCATTAATCTTTCTATTTCAGAATCGTTACCTTTTTCAGTTTGCTATAATCACAACAGACAGATATAACGCTGAATTAATCACCATCTGCAGTTTAAGGATTGCCCATGAAAAAATTGTTACTTGCCACTTCCATGTTTGTACTACTCGCTGGATGCCAAAACATGAAACCCGCAGAGACTGATAATACAAAAACTTTTTACATCGATTCTTCACTTGCTGATTGTATGGGAGTTGTCCCAATGAAGTGCATGAAAGTGAAAGAAAACCCAAGTGATGACTGGCAACTTTTTTATAGTTCAATTCAAGGCTTCGAGTACCAACCAGGCTTCTCTTATACCTTGCAAGTTAAGCAATTTGATGTACCAAACCCACCTGCTGATGCACCAAGTATTCGTTATGAATTGGTAAAAATCGTTGAGAAAAAATAATTTTTAAACAATATAATTTAAGTCATTAAGTAATTTTATCATTTTACTTAATGACTCACTTACAGCAATAATTCTCTTATCATCGTTAAATAACAGAGTGGCCATATTATGAGTGCTAAAATCATTGATAAGCTTGGGTTAATCACCTTATCAGATCACAAAATTGCGATGGTACGTTCCCATAATAAAAGTTTGTTTTACATCCCCGGCGGAAAACGCGAACAAGGCGAGACTGATGAACAAGCGCTCTGCCGTGAGATTAGCGAAGAATTAAAACTTGAGCTAGATGCCGCTTCTATCCGGTTTTATGGTGAGTTTATTGGCCCTGCTGATGGAAAAACAGATGGAACGCAAGTCCGTATTCGTTGCTACTTTGCAGACTATCAAGGCGAGCCACACCCTGCTGCTGAGATTGCTGAGCTAGATTGGTTCAGCATTGACGATTTACCGCGCTGCTCAACCACGGCGGTGACTATTTTAACTCGCTTAAAGAAAGAAGGTTTGATCAACTAGAGCATGAGGACTACCCAAAAAAGTTGTGATTTCATTTGTCTAACGGCTTTTTAGGATTTACAATTCACAAAATATTGTTAATACCCATTACTATAACTTATATTTTTAGGTGTTTTCATAGTTTGATTCGTTTTATGGTGGAGTAAAAAATGGTCAGCTCTTTGTACGCTGTACTGGGTGCCTTACTGCTGCTTAGATTATCCTTAAATGTTGTGAAGCTGCGTAATCAATACCGTATAGCTTATGGTGATGGCGGTTTTTATGAGTTGCAAACCGCAATCCGCGTTCATGGTAATGCCATCGAATACATTCCCATCTCATTAATTTTATTGCTTTTAATGGAAATGAATGGCGCACAAGTGTGGATGATTCATATTTGTGGCCTGATCTTAATTGCCGGTCGAATACTGCACTCTTATGGTTTGAAAAATCACGATTACTCATATCGCCGTTCAGGCATGGTAGCAACTTACCTTGCAATGGCACTGATGGTTATCGCCAATACTTATTACCTACCTTGGCTGCAAATCGTTTCATTTAATCTTTAGTTTTTACTCTCTGTAACGGCACAAGTTATTAATGTGCCGCTCATTATTTCATTGCTTATGGATTGATTTTCAGTAGACAGCCTTTCTGATACAATCCTTTACTACTTTTGTTTTTGCTTAATACAGAACTTATGTCAAACTCAGATCCAACCTCAAAAGATCGCCTTTTCTCTGCGCCTATCGCTAACCTTGGTGACTGGCAATTCGATGAAAAAGTTGCTGAAGTATTCCCTGATATGATCCAACGCTCCGTGCCAGGGTACTCTAATATTATTACGATGATTGGCATGCTTGCGGGTCGTTTTGTCAAACCCCACAGCCATGTTTACGATTTAGGCTGCTCTTTAGGTGCAGCAACCTTATCAATAAGGCGTAATATTACAGTAGAAAAAAGCAAAATTATTGCTGTTGATAACTCTCCGGCTATGGTTGAACGTTGCCGCCGCCATATTGATGCCTATCGAGCGGATACACCGGTTGACGTTATAGAAGGTGATATTCGTGATGTAAATATCGAAAATGCTTCCATGGTTGTGCTCAATTTTACTTTACAGTTTCTCAACCCAGAAGATCGCCAATTATTACTCAGTAAAATATATCAAGGGCTACAACCCGGCGGTATTTTAGTCCTTTCCGAGAAGTTTAACTTCGAAGACAAAGAAATCGGTGAGTTATTATTCAATATGCACCACGATTTCAAGCGGGCAAATGGCTATAGCGAATTAGAAATCAGCCAAAAACGTAGCATGCTAGAAAATGTGATGCTCACAGATTCTGTTGATGCACATAAAGCGCGTTTAAAAAATGCCGGTTTTACTCACTGTGAAGTTTGGTTCCAGTGCTTTAATTTTGGTTCACTGTTAGCCATCAAAGAGGTCTAGGCATGATTGATTTTGGTCGTTTTTACCAACAAATTGCCGTTGGCCCGCTAAGTCATTGGCTTGAAACGCTTCCAGCACAACTTTCAGAATGGAAAAAACAAGGGTTACACGGTGGTTTTTCTTCATGGGAAAAAATGCTAGATAACCTGCCAATCATGGTTCCTACTGATTTGGATTTACAGCATAGCGTGACAGCGACACGGGAACCCGAGCTCACTGCAGGCGAGACTCGCCGCCTAAATAATATTCTTCAACAATTAATGCCATGGCGCAAAGGCCCATTTTCTCTCTATGGTGTCAATATTGATACGGAATGGCGCTCCGATTGGAAATGGGATCGCGTATTACCCCATATTTCATCACTAAAAGACCGTTATGTCTTAGATGTCGGTTGCGGCAGCGGTTATCATATGTGGCGTATGTTAGGACAAGATGCCAAATTTGTCGTTGGGATTGACCCAACGGAATTATTTCTATGCCAATTTGAAGCAGTAAGAAAGCTATTAGGCGATGATCAACGCGCTCACTTGTTGCCTTTAGGTATTGAACAACTGCCTGAGTTGAAAGCATTTGATACTGTGTTCTCAATGGGTGTACTTTACCACCGCCGTTCACCACTCGACCATTTGTGGCAACTTAAGAATCAATTAGTCAGCGAAGGAGAATTGGTTTTAGAGAGCCTGGTTATTGAGGGGGATGAGTTTCAGTGTTTAATCCCCGGTGAGCGCTATGCCCAAATGCGTAATGTCTATTTTATACCTTCCGCTAAAATGCTCAAAGTTTGGCTAGAGAAATGTGGTTTTGTCGATGTCCGAATTGTTGACCAAGAAGTAACCTCTTTGGAAGAGCAACGCCGCACACAATGGATGAAAACAGATTCACTGGCTGAATTTTTAGACCCCAATGATAAAACTAAAACTATCGAAGGTTACCCCGCACCACTACGTGCAATTTTAGTTGCCCGTAAGCCATAAAGATAAAATGCCTATGGCAATCAAGTCATAGGCATTTATTGTCATAGTGGTTAAGAAGCGATTACATTGTTATTTGCCATAGATTATAGAAGGCAATTCGGCCAGATAACTCTGCTAAAATAACCGCTAGCGCACATAGGCTTAATAGTACGGATGAATTTCTTCCGCGATATAACAGCGCCGGGTAAACAAATAACATCACCGCTAAGACGACTAACTGGAAGCTCCAAAAACCAGCTTGCTCGGCACTAATCTCTGGCCCTGTCTCGCCTAAAAATGACACATAAGCCGCGCGAGTAGCAAAAATAATAATTGAACCAATCAAAAATACCATCGCCCCTAACCGCTGAGCGCCAAATAGGATAGCTAACGCGCCACCAGCGACTAATAGTGTCATCCACATTTGTAATGTCGTGAAAACAGTAAACCAATTGGCTACTGTGGCAATATTATAAACTTGAGGAATTGACCATACGAATGTCAAACCAAAAATAACCGTGGCAATATTACACAGTTCACTTAGCGCTTTATTTTTAATCAATAAGGTGAATAATAAAGTTGCGGCCCCAAAAGCGACAAAAATACCACTGAGTAAAGCTTCATTACTCATTGGTGAGCGGCCTACGCCTAAAAGCATATTAAAGAAGCGTAGAGGCTGCCCAACGTGTAATCCTCCAATGACTAGCGCAATGATCATGATGACAAATGCCGCTATATTGGCATGACGTAATTGGTTTTCGCCCAACATCCCCAGTTTTCGGCTCGCATACGCCAATAAATATAAACCTGCTGCCGACTGCCCCAATACGGTGAAAAAAACGAGTGGAAGTTCGTGCATGTTATACCTCTGCTGGGTTTTGTAATTTCCCGCTTTTGTCACCACAAGGTTTAGCATCTTTATGCGGCTTAATGACAATATTAGGATTAGTAAGAGAAGGGTTTGGCATGGGGGCTACCCCACTAATATTGCCATGTCGCTCGCGAAGGATGTTGATATCATCAAAGTCCAATGCGCGTTGTGGGCAAGATTCAACACAAACAGGCTTCATCCCTTTTTCGACGCGTTCATAGCATCCATCGCATTTACTCATCAATTTTTTCTTTTCATCATACTGTGGTGCGCCGTATGGGCAACGTAACTCGCAGTAGCGACATCCAACACAAATTGTTTGGTCGACCACCACTAGTCCGTCTTGCTCACGTTTGTGCATAGCGCCAGTTGGACATCCTGCAACACAGGTTGGGTTAGAACAATGATTACAGGATATTGATAGATAGTAGCTATAAACATTCTGTTGCCATATCCCCTCTTGTTGCTGCCATGTTCCACCACCAAACTCGTATACCCGACGAAATTTAGGCCCTAAATCAAGGTCTTTTTCATCCTTACAACTCACCTGACACGTTTTACACCCAGTGCATTTTGTTGAGTCAAAATAAAAACCATACTGTTTCATTCATCGCCCCTTATGCACGTTTCACGTCAACTAAGTTAGTATGTTGTGGATTCCCTTTAACAAGGGCGGAAGGTTGTTGTGTCGTTAGTGTATTGATACAACCGCCAATATCGACCCCCTCCTCATTGACTTCTCGCCAAGCACCTTGCGGGACTGCAATCACACCGGGTAATACGCGCTCCGTCACTTTTGCTTTAATATGCATACGTCCACGGTCATTGAAAATTTCAGTAATATCACCATCCTGAATACCACGAGCTGATGCATCAATTGGGTTAATCCAATACTGGTGAGGAACGGCTTCGCGTAACATCGCAATATTAAAATATGAAGAATGCGCATGGCCTTTATCGTGATAGCCTGTCATTTGCAGTGGATATTTTTGTTTAGCTTGCTTGTTTTCAACGCCTTCAGTATTTACACAATATTCAGGTACAGCAGGTATTCGCTGGTCAGTTGGGTATTCCCACTCTTTCGCTATCTTAGCGAGCCTTTCTGAATAAATTTCAATTTTACCCGATGGTGTGGGTAATGGCGCGGTTTCAGGTGAGTCTCTGAATGGTTTTAATGCAATATAATCTGCACTGTTTGCCAATTTTCTATCCACGATCCCCATATCATTCGTTTCTTCGAACGTTGGCAAGTGTGGATTTTTTTCTCGCATCAGGTTATAGCAATGTTCTATCCACTGCTCATGAGTACGACCTTCAGTAAATTGGTCTTTAATACCCAGTTTTTCAGCAATATCAGTTAAAACATCATAAGATTGGCGACACTCCCATAATGGGGTAATCGCATTTTGTAGGCGAATAGCGTAGTGATAAGCACCGCTGGCATACGAGTTATTAATTAAATCATTTGATTCAACGCTGGTCACATCGGGTAAAATTAAATCCGCATATTTAGTCGATGGCGTCATATGCGTATCCCACACCAAAATAAATTCGCATAAAGACTCATCTGTTAGAATTTTGTGGGTTTTGTTTAAGTCAGAATGTTGATTACCCGTGACATTACTCGCATAGTGCCATAAAAATTTCACATTCGTTTCAAGACGCTCTTTACCAAGCAGTGTTGAATTTGTCGCCGTCATTTCGGTTCCGCGCGCAATCGCATTTGTCCACATAAAACACGGGATCTTGGTTTTAACTGGATTTGGAATAGCAAAACCTGGCACCGAATACGCCACGTTTCCTCCCCATCCTCCGGCATTCGTCCCTGGACGCCCAATATGCCCCGTGACAATCGGTAACATCATCACTGCCCGTGCTGCTTGTTCACCCGATGCCGTCCTTTGCAATCCCCAGCCTTGAGAAATCCACGCGGCTTTCGCATTACCTAACTCACGAGCCAGTTGAATAATACGAACTGGTGAGACGCCTGTAATTTGGCTAGCCCACTGCGGTGTTTTTTCAATGCCATCATCACCGAGCCCTAAAATATAATCCTTATATGAGCCATTTTTGGGTGCAGACTCAGGAAGTGTCTGGCTATCCCAACCCACACAATATTTCGCTAAAAAAGCCTCATCCGTTAATTGTTCTTTAATCAATGTATGGATAATCGCAGCCACAAGTGCACCATCTGTCCCCGGATAAATTGGGATCCATTCAGCGCCTAGCGTTGTCACGCTATCGGTACGGCGCGGGTCAATAATAATGACTTTAGCTTGGCTTTTTTCTAATGCTTTTAGGGTTTCGTAGAATTGGCCGCCACCGGACATCCGTGTTTCCGCAATATTATGACCAAACATCACAACTAAATCGCTATTGGCTATTTCAGACAACAGTGAATCATCCAACTTGCCATAAACATACGGAATAACGCCGTTTATTTGTGCAGTTGAGTAGGTTCCATGTTGATCAAGAAACCCACCGAGTTGGCTTAGTAACCGCTTACAGGCATTACGCCCTTGTAAATTAGCACCAGTAGATCCTGAACCATACTGATAGTAAATCGCTTCATTGCCATATGTATCAATGGTTGAGCGCAATTTTTGCGCCACAATCGTCGTTGCTTCATCCCAACTGATCCGTTTAAATTTTCCTTCTCCCCGTTTACCTGTACGCAATAACGGGTATTTCAAGCGGTCTGGGTTATAGGTTTTCCAGCGAACAGAACGCCCTCTCAAGCAAGGACGTATTTGATGTAAACCAAATTGCGTGTCGTCATACATGGTTTCATTCGATATACGAGTAATGACGTCATCTTTTACATGTACTTTGAGCGGGCAGCGACTGCCACAATTGACTAAGCATGCGCTGTATTTAATTTTTTCGCTGACTTCATCGGGTTGGATTGTGATGGTTGGTGTTGCTTGAGCGGAAAAAGGGAGAGAGATGGAGCTGATAATAGACGTTGTCGTAGCGACAGAGGCAGAGGCTTGAATAAACTGTCGCCGGCTCAGCGCTTTTTCCCTGATTTTATTGATCATTACATTGCTACCTTATTAATTATTATAAATTGAATTACTTAGTATTCTTATAGTAATTAGATAGTAGCCTTATAAAAACAAGGGTTAATTGACATGTATCAACACAAGCAATAATTAAACCATTAATGATAAATAAATCATATTTTTAGTCTTCTTATTGGCTATTTTAATGACATTAAACTAGTTGATGACTAAAAAACAATAAGGAAAACCAACGAATTGATTTTCCTTAAAGAATAACAAGCTATGTAAAATTTCTATATCAAAGCTGTGTATTGAGTCCGGCAGCAATTAAACAGAAACTTTTTCTGTAATAGAAATAAAGTCCTTCATCGCTTCGACCGTAGGACCATCCACACAATAATGAGTAAATTCATCTGATTCACTATTAGAGGCCATTGTCACGCCCACTTTGCGGTAACTCATGGTTGATGGTACCGTTTTCCCCGCGGAACTGTGCACCTCAGATAAGCCGATTTCCATAAATTTACTTAAATTGGCCAAACGTACGCCCGCACCTGCCATTATTTGTGGGCCATTAATTTGCTGGCTTTTTTCATGTAGCTCTTTCAAGAGCGGTAAACCTAACTCCGCGCTTTGTTGCTGCCCAGAGGTTAAAATGCGAGCTACGCCAAGTTCCTTTAATTGTTCTAAAGCTAACAATGGGTTAATACACATATCAAATGCACGGTGGAAGGTAATATTCATCCCCTGTGCTATTTCCATCAACGTGTGCATCCTATTGATATCAATGCGCCCTTCATTGTCCAATATACCGATAACTGCGCCTGAAAAACCCATTTCCTTAATCATAATTAAATCTTCACGGATCACGTCAAATTCACTGATGTTATAGCAAAAATCACCACCACGAGGACGAATAATAGGATGAACTGGAATATGTAGTTTTTCTTTTGCCAGTTTCAGGTAGCCATAACTGGGTGTTAAGCCACCATCAGCGGCGCCAGAGCAAAGCTCGATACGATCTGCACCATACTCTTGGGCCACTTGGGCGCATTCAATTCCAAAACAACAGATTTCCAGTTTTGCCATCACAACCTCCGAAATAGAGCAATAAAACACCTGCTTTATGTGCCCCAAAAATAATGAAAAGATTTAATGTTAAACGTTAACAATTCGGCTAATAATGCCATTTATTAAAAAATGTTATCGGATGGATATCACACCGCCAAAAGTTAATGAGAATTATTGATCAATAACGTTAATTACATCACTTATTTTTCACTTTCAATTATCTTTTTTAGCGGAAATGGATGGTATTTAACGGTTACTTCACCATTTGATACTGCTAATGTTGGATTTGGCAACCTTTCTTGCTGCCCTTTAGGCTGACTCATCTTCATTCGGTACCCTTGGGGTAAAGGGTCAGGTAGCAACTGGAATGCCGAAGTTTCTAGCTCACTTGGCTCAACATCAATTACCATTTCAATATGTTCCCAGCTTTCTTTCGGGTAAATTTTGTCTTTTGGGAAAGGTAATTCAATCATAAACACATCTTGGCCTACGATGTTTAACGGTTCGCTTAGCTCATATAAACGAATCGGCCGACCATTAATTACATTGTCAGATAAAAGTTGCGCACATTGCAGTAACCCTTGGTGCCAACGTTCTGCAGTTGCAAGATGATGACAACGCACTGAAATGTGGTCTATCGGAAAGGATGACAATGATAGGTTTATCTCCTGCGCCATCTGTTGTAATTTACTAATAAATACAGGTAGGTCATCCCATAAATCTTGTAATTGCGAAATTTTGCTAAACTGTGGCACTTAAAGCCCCCCTTTACAAAAACTTATCTGCCAAACAATGGCGCAGACTGTAGCATGAGAGCCCCAAAATGTGGTATAAAACCTGCCGATTTTTCTCTTCCACCTTTTAGTTATGCGCATGTGATGGCACAATGCGGTAACTATGTTCGTAATTTAAGGTAATTCGGTGAATATTCAGGCGATTCTTTCAGATAAAATTAGTGCTGCGATGTTAGCAGCGGGTGCTCCAGAAGGCAGTGATGCACTTGTGCGTCAGTCCGCTAAAGCTCAGTTTGGTGACTACCAAGCTAATGGAGTGATGGGCGCGGCTAAAAAGATGGGGATGGCTCCGCGACAACTGGCTGAACAGCTTGTTAATCACTTAGATTTGGAAGGGATTGCCAGCAAAGTTGAAATTGCAGGTCCTGGCTTTATTAATATCTTCCTTGAGCCAACTTGGGTTGAAAAGCATGTTGAAGAAGCATTAGCTTCACAGCGCTTAGGTATCGCACCAGTCAAGTCTGAAACGATTGTTATTGACTATTCAGCGCCTAATGTCGCAAAACAGATGCACGTGGGTCACTTGCGTTCAACCATCATTGGTGATGCTGCGGCACGTACCCAGGAATTTATTGGTCATAAAGTCATTCGAGCCAATCACGTCGGTGATTGGGGTACGCAATTTGGTATGTTAATTGCCTATCTTGAAAAAGTACAAAATGAAGATGCCACAGATATGGCACTTGCAGACCTCGAAGAATTTTATCGCGAAGCCAAAAAGCACTACGACGAAGATGAAGAGTTCGCGGTACGCGCACGTGGTTATGTTGTGAAATTGCAATCCGGTGATGAGTATTGCCGCCAAATGTGGCGTAAATTAGTTGATATCACCATGCAACAAAACCAAGAAACCTACCGGCGCTTAAACGTCACCTTAACTGAAGATGACGTGATGGGCGAAAGTTTATATAACAGCATGCTACCAGGTATTGTTGCAGATTTAAAAGCTAAAGGTTTAGCTGTTGAGAGTGAAGGCGCGACGGTTGTTTTCCTTGATGAATTTAAAAATAAAGAAGGCGAACCTATGGGCGTGATCGTCCAGAAAAAAGATGGTGGCTTCTTGTATACAACAACCGATATTGCCTGTGCTAAATACCGTTATGAAACCCTGCACGCTGACCGCTCACTGTACTATATTGACTCACGCCAACATCAACATTTGATGCAAGCATGGACCATCGTCCGTAAAGCAGGTTATATCCCTGAATCAATGGCGCTTGAGCACCATATGTTCGGTATGATGCTAGGTAAAGATGGTAAGCCATTTAAGACTCGTACCGGTGGTACTGTCCGTTTATCTGACTTGCTTGATGAAGCAGTTGAACGCGCTCAAGCATTGATCCGTGAGAAAAACCCGGATATGCCTGAAGATGAATTACTTAACGTCGCGAATGTGGTCGGTATTGGTGCGGTTAAGTACGCTGACTTATCCAAAAACAGAACGACGGATTATATTTTTGATTGGGACAACATGTTAGCTTTCGAAGGAAATACCGCTCCGTATATGCAATATGCGTATACCCGTGTGGCTTCTATTTTCAAGAAAGCCAATTTAACCCATGCAGACTTAACTCTGCCTATTTCATTACAAGACCCACGTGAAATTGCACTTGCGACACGTTTATTACAGTTTGAAGAAACCATTCTAACTGTCGCTCGTGATGGTACTCCTCATGTTATGTGTGCTTATTTATATGAATTAGCAGGTTTGTTCTCTGGTTTCTATGAGCACTGCCCTATCTTGTCAGCTGATAACGAAGCACAGCGCCAAAGCCGCTTGAAATTGGCTGCATTAACCCAAAGAACGTTAAAAACCGGCTTAGACACACTAGGTATTGAAACCGTTGAAAGAATGTAATTCAAATCTATAGGTTGTCTATTAACGGTTCACTTCGGTGAGCCGTTTTTGTTTGCGTTGTTTCGCTAGCTTTGTTGTTAGTTTTTGCAATTCATCGATATATTCATTCGCGCAATTACGGAGTACTAAGTTCCATTTACAAAGTATTTTTGCTTGTTCATAAAGTTCAGGGTTATGCGACAACCGGTTATTCTGTTGTAGCCAATCAGCAACACTCGCCCAGTCCCATAACGGAGATGCCCCTCTCAAACGTTGTACGGGCGCAGGGAAATGACCTTTACCTCGAGCCCCATCTTTCAGCAAAGCCACTGCTTGACGGGTTAGTCCTGTCAATTCTGCAATATCACTTAGCCCAACCAAAGCGGAATCAATAGATTCCACTTTTATACTCATTGATGTACTTTCAATATCTGTAATCGCAGTTTCAATTGCACGATCAAAAGATTCCGCTTCCCTATCAAATTCTAAATAAACCGATTTACCATAGAAGCACACCAATGCATCGCCACAGCCTGCGGCAAATATGGTATCAACTAAGCCTTCCGTATCAGCAGTCACACCCGATAGTGTTAATGTGAAAGTAAATAGCGCCATAATTTCCCCATCTTACATAAATAAGCGGCCTAAGCCGCTTGGATTAACCTAAAAGAGCAATACAGTGGTTCACTTTACGTATTATCTGTTTAGCATGCACTTCCATAACTTTTGGCGTTGACCAGACACTCATCATATGTGTTTTGTGTTCACCCACTGCGTTACCACAACGTAACTTGCAAAAAGTATGTGATGAGTTTCCTGCTGTAACCCAGACCCAGCCATTTTCTATCGCATATTCAATAGCAGCCTGAACATGCTTATTTGGGTGCTTTTTCATCAACCTCCGCATAACATAGCCATTGCGTTGACAATAGTCAACAAATAATATCCAATAAATTGAATATTTCCCTGAAATTAGTTGTTGTCACAACAACCCAGTAAATATACTCCAAAAATAGAGTTAGCTATTGCTTTTATCAATGAAAACAATTAATTGAAATTTCATGAAATGATTTTGAAATTAATAATTCAGTTATAAAGAGAATAAATTTGCGTAGATAATTAGAAATTGAAGGGAAAGAATCTATGCCTGCTGGCACCTTAACTACATAGATTGCAGAGATAAAAAAGCCCAATTTTATGAGATTTCCTCATTAAAATTGGGCTTTTAAGGTCATTGACCTTCTTATTAATTAGGCAATACTACGTTTCATAAAGTCACGAGGGCGGAACCCAAGCACGTATAAAGCAACGAAATAACTTCCCGCTCCAACAATTACGACGCCTATCAAACGTAGCATACGCATCAGCATATTACCTTCTTGCCAAGATGGCATAAAATGTAAGACACCAAATAGCACGGCTCCCATTACAATTAAGGCTATCAATAATTTAAATATAAACCCTTTCCAACCCGCTAAAGGCTGAAAAATATCTTGCTTGCGCAATTGCCAATAGAGAACCCCTGCATTAAAACAAGCTGCTAACCCAATGGATAAGGCTAAGCCTGCATGTTGCAATGGGCCAATAAAGGCTAAGTTCATCAATTGTGTTAATATTAAAGTGACAATCGCAATTTTTACTGGCGTACGAATATCTTGGCGTGAATAAAAGCCCGGTGCCAAAATTTTCACCAAAATCATCCCCGTTAAACCGACACAATAGGCAATTAAAGCATATTGCGTCATTAATGAGTCATGCGCGGTAAAATTACCGTATTGGAATAAAGACACCGTTAATGCTTCAGAGAGTATTGCCAACCCTAACGCACATGGCAAGGCTAATAACAAACAAAGGCGCAACCCCCAATCCATCAATTGGCGATACTCATTTTGATTACCGCTCGTGAAGCTTTTCGCGAGAGAAGGCAATAAAATCGTTCCGAGAGCCACACCAAGTACTCCGGATGGCAATTCCATCAGCCTATCGGCGTAATACATCCATGACACTGAACCAGATTGCAAAAAAGAGGCGAATATCGTATTGATAATTAAAGAAATTTGAGCGACAGATACCCCGATAATTGCAGGCCCCATCATTTTCATTACACGCCAAACCCCGCTATCACGAAATGACAAGCGTGGTAACACTAACATGCCCACCTTTTTAAGATATGGGAGCTGATAGACTAGCTGTAAGACACCACCAACCAGCACCGCCCATGCCAATGACATAATGGGTGGATTAAAGTATGGGGCTGCAAAAGCGGCAAAAATGATCATACTGACATTGAGCAATGTCGGCGCAAATGCAGGAACCGAAAAACGGTTCCAAGTATTGAGAATTGCCCCAGCGAGGGAAACCAGTGAGATCAGAAAAATATAAGGGAATGTGACCCGTAAAAGGTCAGTAGTCAGCGCAAATTTATCAGCATCGTCAGTAAATCCAGGTGCAGTGACATAAATGATCCAAGGGGCCGCAACCATGCCAAGGATAGTCACAATTGCCAAAGCAAGGGTTAGCATCCCAGCAATATAAGCGACAAATGTACGGGTGGCTTCCTCTCCCTGTTGGTTTTTATATTCCGCTAGTATAGGGACAAACGCTTGTGAAAATGCCCCCTCGGCAAAAATTCGGCGTAAAAGATTCGGTAATTTAAATGCGACAAAAAAGGCGTCTGCAGCCGCTCCTGCACCAAAAACTCGAGCGATAATGGCATCACGAATAAAGCCAAGCACACGAGACATCATGGTCATGGAGCTTACTGCCGCCAATGATTTTAATAAATTCATGATTGATAGACTAAAAGAATACAATCGCATCAGTTTAACAGTGTGCACTGCAACTGACTACGATTGAAAAGTAAATTAGGAATTTAGGCTTTATTCAGCGCCCAAGTGTTATCTGTCAGTGCCGTTAATACATGGTCACGCCACTCACCGTTGATTTGTAAGTATTGCTTTGCATAACCTTCCCGTTCAAAGCCAAGCTTAGTCAATAAATTACCACTACGCATATTATGAGGCATATAATTTGCCATAATTCGGTGCATTTTTTGGTGTTGCTGCATATAACGGATTGCTTGGGTTAACGCCTCATGCATTAGGCCTTGGCCTTGCCATTTTTGACCCAATGAATAACCTAGATAGCATGCATGAAATGAGCCACGTAATACATTACTAAAGTTCGCTACCCCCATGACTTCATTTTCTTCTTTGTCTAATAGTAAGAAATGGAAAGCGCTTCCTTCTCGATGCATTTCATTCATGACTTGTAACCGATTCTGCCAACCCGCAGGCTGGTAATGTGAGTTATCCCTGATGGGTTCCCACGGAATTAAAAAGTCTTTATTCAGGCTGTAATAATCAGCTAGTCGATAATTATCACGCTCATAAGTCAAACGAATAACCATTCTATCAGTGACAAGGCGCACTTTCGGTACATTTGAACGATAACCAAACATCGTTAACCCTTAATTAATAAAAAGCCAGATATTTTCTCTAGTTCCAAGCCAATAACTTAGAAAGTTAAAGTGTAGCTTACAATGCGCTGACGAAAAATATGTTCTGAAAATTAAAATACATCGTTAAGGCCAGCAAGCACAATCAACACCGTCACAGAGTGAAGTATGACCTCTATCAATTATCAATATTCTAAATAATTCGCGCTGTGACTAGGCGACCAGCGAGGATAGCTTGGGGAGCATACACTCGTATGTGACCCAACTAGCCGAACGCAGTCAACACCGTCACAGAGTGAAGTATGACGAATATTTATTGATAAAAATAAATCATCGATACCTCACGTTACTATGATAAAAAAATATCATCTATTGAACCCTATTATACTGATATTATTGGTAACTGATTTTAAGAAACTTTCCCCCTTTGCTATTTTTCTAATGGTGTCTCTCATGGCGCAAGTGTCACGGGCAAGAAGCCTTGGCAAGTATTTCCTTTTGCTTGACAACATGTTGGTTGTCTTAGGCTTTTTTGTCGTTTTTCCGCTTATTTCTATTCGTTTTGTTGATCAACTGGGTTGGGCCGCCGTAGTGGTTGGTTTTGCCTTAGGGCTTCGTCAGTTTGTTCAACAGGGTTTAGGTATATTTGGCGGTGCTATCGCTGACCGGTTTGGCGCGAAGCCCATGATTGTCATTGGAATGCTATTACGTGCCAGTGGTTTTGCAGTCATGGCGGTGGCCCATGACCCTTGGGTTTTATGGCTATCCTGCGTACTTTCGGCACTGGGTGGAACCTTATTTGATCCCCCTCGAACTGCATTAGTCATTAAATTAACTCGCCCGTATGAACGTGGCCGTTTTTATTCTTTGCTGTTAATGCAGGACAGTGCTGGTGCAGTTATCGGTGCTTTGATTGGTAGTTGGCTACTACAGTATGACTTCCATTATGTCTGCTGGGTTGGCGCTGCGGTGTTTATTATTGCTGCTATCTGCAATGCTTGGTTATTACCTGCTTATCGAATCTCAACCGTCAGAACCCCCATTAAAGAAGGCATGGGACGCGTACTGAAAGATAAACGCTTTGTGACTTATGTGGTCACATTGGCAGGCTATTTTATGTTGTCAGTACAAGTAATGCTTATGTTTCCTATTGTTGTCAATGAATTAGCTGGCACACCCACTGCCGTCAAATGGATGTATGCGATTGAAGCAGCGATATCTTTAACATTGCTTTATCCCATTGCACGTTGGAGCGAAAAACATTTTCGCCTTGAACAACGGCTCATGGCCGGGCTATTTTTAATGAGTCTCAGCATGTTTCCGATTGGCATGACAACCTCACTCAATACGCTATTCGCCCTTATTTGCCTATTTTATTTAGGTACGGTAACTGCAGACCCAGCGAGAGAAACATTAAGTGCATCTCTTGCTGACCCTCGAGCACGAGGCAGCTATATGGGTTTTAGTCGCTTAGGCCTTGCTTTAGGTGGAGCAGTCGGTTATACCGGTGGCGGCTGGATGTACGATATTGGTCACCAATGGAACCTGCCTCAACTTCCTTGGTTCTTATTAGGACTCATCGGTTTTATCACTTTATGGGCGCTGCATAAGCAATTTAACCGTAAAAAAATTGAAACAGTCATGTTGAGTGGGCAGTAATGCGCTAAACTAGCGGTATTACTGTAAAAGGAGTCTCTATGAAGAAGTTTTTAATCGCCGCTATGGTAGGCTTTCTCACTCTCTTATCGGGTTGTAGTCAATTATCTGAGTTTAGTATTAGTGAGTCACAAATTAATAATTACCTTGCTAATAAAGTAAAATATGACCATAAGGTCGGTATTACGGGTTTCGCTGATGCGGATATTCAGCTCGCTAATTTAAAATCAGAAATTGGCCGCAGTGAACCAGGAAAAGTTGCGTTAACGGGGGATGCAACCGTTAAATTAGACTCGCTGATTGGTAAAGCAGAAGCGCAAATTAACCTGACACTCACTGCTCGCCCTTATTTTGATGCCAAAACAGGTTCAATTTACTTAAAAGAATTGAATATTAGCAGTTACAAAGTGATGCCAGAAAATATGGATACAGCGATGTCAGCAGTTATTCCTTACTTGAATAGTTCCCTTGAAACTTTCTTTGAAACCCAACCTGTTTATGTGTTAAATCCTGATAATGGCGCGGCTGAAGCAACCGCGAAGAAACTTGCTAAAGGGCTTGAAATCAAACCGGGTAAATTGGTCATTCCATTAGTTGATTAATTTTAACCATAAGTAATTTCGATTGATAAAAGCATTAAAGGCAACAGGAAAATCTGTTGCCTTTTTTATTCAATCAAAATTATTAATCAATACCGCTAACTAAAACATCAGTAACATCGCCACAAAAAAGTGACAACGTCACAATTATTCAGTTTCTGAGTCAAGTTCATCACGCAGAGCAATGACTGCATCACGCGTAATTTGGGCTAAAGTCCGGTAAAAGGTGGTGGTTGCATGCGCTTCAACTTTACCTAAAAAGCTGCCATACCAACTAAGGATATAGCTATCAAATAATTCTTCTTGAGCGGCGGTTTCATCTTCTGCCGCTTGGTCTTCTAACCAAGAAGCCGCGAGTAGCAACGCGCCAAAAGCGTCAGCAGGCGCGTTCGTCAGGGACATTCCTCTAACGGTTAAAAATTCGCGAACTTCTGCTTCTGTAATTTCAGAATCGTAATCATTCGCTAGCATTGAAACTGCAGGAGATTCCCCTGCAAATAGGGCTTGGTAATCCGCATTAACTGCATTGACGTCGAGGTCTTTTGCCATGCGTGACCACAACTCATCTTGTTCTAATGGCCATGATGCTTTTAATTTATCTTGAGCAATCATATCAATAAGCGGTTTTACGAGGCTATCAGAGGGACTACGTTGAAATAGTGTCCCCAAAATACGGCAGACGATTGAAAATTCGTTCATATATTATCCTATTTTACAGATTCAGTAGTCACACCTCGTGACCAAAGCAGTTACTTTCAGTATATCGAAAAAATAGGAAAGATATTAGGGTTGATGATTGCGAGTGATCACAAAGACCCCTCGCAATATAGAAATTACTAATAACCGCGTTGCATATCAACGACACCAACAGGCACTTGCCCTGCTTCGATGCGTTGGATGTTACTGACAATCATATCCATCGCTTCTTTCGGTTTTGTAAAGGCGGCAACATGGGGTGTGATAGCGATGCGGGGATGCGTCCAGAACGGGTGCATTTGCGACAACGGCTCACTCGCAAATACATCAAGTGCAGCACCTGTAACTTGTCCTGATTCAAGGGCTAAAAGCAAATCCTGTTCAATCAGATGGGCGCCACGTGCTAAGTTGATAACATATGCCCCTTGCTCTAACTGGCTAAATAGTTGCTGGTTTAAAATTCCCACCGTTTCTGGAGTACTTGGTAACAGATTAATAATTACACGAGTACCAGAAAGGAAATTAGCTAGTTGGTCATGGCCAAAATAACTTTTTACGTTATCAAGGTGTTTTTCAGAGCGGCTCCATGTTCTTACATGAAAACCGAAACTTACTAAGCGCTTTGCAACTGCTTGTCCTAATGCCCCTGCGCCCATCACACCAATGACAAAATCTTCGTGTTGGTAGGCCGGTAACTGCTTCCATTGGCGCTGTGATTGTAATTGGCGATATTCATCCATACGACGAAAGTAACTTAACACTTTTGCACAAGCGTATTCTTCCATTTGAATCGCCATGCCCGTGTCTTCCAGACGCATTACGGGAACCCCTGCTGGTAGGGTTCCAGGCTTATCTTGTTCTTGTTTTAAAATAGCATCCACACCTGCGCCTAAAGCGAAAATTCCTTTTAAATCACTGCGGCCAGCGAGACATTCATAAGGCGGTAACCAAACCATGGCGTAATCCGCACTTTGGTTATCCCCTTTTTCCCATTGGCGAATATTCACTTGTGGTAAGCGTGCTTTCATGCCGTCAATCCACTGTTTTGAATCAAAAAATGGATGGTAAAATAAAATATTCATGGCAACTCCTCTTTGGTTTCTAACAGAGTGTGCCGAATGGGATTTCTTTTCAAGTTAATCAAGCCGATACACTGTAAACAATCAGAATTTTGTTAACTAGCTAACGGTTTTTACTTCTGTTACTTGCCGTTTTAAATTAACATTAAAAGTATTATTTACCTTAGCCGATAACATTTGAGATTGGATAATAATCAAATTGTTTTTTATTTAGCTAAACAGCAACAAAAGTCGGAAAAAGGATAAATAGGGAGTTGACGTAAGACGCTATTTTCCCTATAGTAGCGCCCCGTTGCAGAGCAGGTTTTTATTCCCTACTCCACAACAGATTTAGAAAAACGGTGAGGTGTCCGAGAGGCTGAAGGAGCACGCCTGGAAAGTGTGTATACGGCAACGTATCGAGGGTTCGAATCCCTCCCTCACCGCCATTTTTCTTCTAGTTTTTACCTTCTTCTTCTTGATATACCATCCCTTTATTTTGTTTCTCTTTCGGTTCTATACCTATTCCTTGCGCATGGTATTCACGGCTAATATCTTCCCAAAGTTCTGCATTTTCTATTCCAGCCACTTTCGGGTCAAACACTGGATCAACACCTAATTTTTCCTGCCGTTCAAAGTCACGAAGTGCCCGTAGCGCCGGTTTTGACAAGAAGACAATGGCGATAAGATTAAGATAACTCATACTACCGAACCCAATATCGCCAAGGCTCCACATTAAACTGACAGACTGAACACTTCCCATAAAAACAATAATCAAAAATACAAATTTCAGTATCAGTTTTAGAATGGGGTAACGTAATTTTCTATCAAGGTAAACAATTGTGGTTTCTGCAATATAGTAATAGGCCATCAATGTTGTGAATGCGAATAAAAATACGGCGATTGAGACGAATCCCGACCCTGCGGAAGTAAAGACTGTTGATACCGCCATTTGTGTCCATGCGGTTCCCGCAGCAACCCCTGGAACGTACTCAACTAAGGCCGTTGCCGAACCGTCTGGAAAAACGTTATACATATTCGTGACAAGGATCATTAGACCTGATGCTGTACACACAACAACAGTATCAATGTAAATTGAAAATGCTTGAATTAACCCTTGTTTTACAGGATGGCTTACCTCGGCTGCCGCAGAGCTAAATGTAGCTTCACCCGCCCCTGCTACGTTGGAAAAAACCGCACGGCGTACACCCCATGAAACAGCCGTACCAACAATACCGCCGAATACGGCATCCATTCCCATCGCGCTGCGGAAAATTAAACTGAACATTCCCGGCACTTGTTCGTAATGGCTACCTAAGATGATCACCATCATGACGATATACGCTAACGCCATAATTGGCACGATTTTATCCGCAG
The DNA here is from genome assembly GCF_028482485.1 of Providencia sp. PROV116. NCBI lineage: Bacteria > Pseudomonadati > Pseudomonadota > Gammaproteobacteria > Enterobacterales > Morganellaceae > Providencia > Providencia sp. PROV116. The sequence goes on from NZ_JAMPQO010000002.1 coordinate 219,486, forward strand.
CACTCGCAATACGTTTTACACCGCCAAAGATTAGCCATGCCATCAGCACTGTCACAATGCCGCCTGTCGCAATTGGGGGTAAGTTGAATGAAGTTTGAAAGGAGTCAGCTATGGTATTGGCTTGAATACCCGGAACTAGTACACCATAAGATAGGCAAATAACAGCAGCTACCATAATGGCAAATGGCTTCAATTTTAACCCTTTCTCGATATAGTAAGGCGAACCGCCACGGTATTGACCATCAGAGCGCTGCTTGTATATTTGAGCGAGTGTTGATTCGATAAACGCACTTGCTCCGCCTAATAACCCCATGACAACCATCCAGAAAATCGCGCCAGGACCACCCGCAGCAATAGCTGTCGCTACACCGGCGATATTCCCCACCCCAACTCGTCCTGATAATGCTAAACAGAATGCTTGGAAGGAGGAAATTCCTTCTTTTGACGCTTTATTTTCCTTTAACAAACAGACCATTTTAATAAGATAGCGAAACTGCACACCACGAGTTGCTAATGTAAAATAGAGCCCAACACCTAGCGATAATACTACTAATGCATTACCCCAGATGTAACCAACGATTGTATTAACGATGGCTTCCATTTTGTACTCCTTCGTTATTGTAATTGTTTATTTGTATTTGCAGGGTAAAAAAAAACCTGAGTCCACTAGGGGGCTCAGGCCAACGTTTTACTGATGGATAAACCAGATAACCTTCGTTTGAGTATATTGTTCAAATGCCTCTAACCCGTTGTCTTTACCGCCAAAACCTGATTGACGAAAACCACCAAACGGCGTTGTAATATTGCCCTCACTAAAGCCATTGACTGAAACAGTACCCGCATTAATACGCTGTGCAATTTGCATGGCTCGGTGAATATTTTGGCTATAAAATGAAGCCGCTAAGCCATATTGAGTGTCATTAGCTAAAGCAACCGCTTCATCATCAGTTTTAAACGATGTGACGGATAAAATAGGGCCAAAAACTTCATGCTTAAATAGCGACATTTCAGGCGTGACTTCATCAAAAATTGTCGGTTCGATATACCATCCAGCCCCCAATTCATGATGAATTTTTCCACCCGCAACTAATTTTCCTCCCTCTTTTAACGTGATATCTAAAAAGGATTTTACTTTCTCAAAATGAGCCTGTTCGACCATTGGCCCAATTGAAATATCTGCTTGCCTTGGGTCTCCGACTTTCCATTCTTTAATGGCGACGGCAAGCTTCTCTAATAGTATTTTTTTGATGCTTTCGTGCACAATTAAGCGAGAACCACAGCTACAATTTTCACTCATATTCCAGAAAGCCGCCGCCATAATATGTGGAATTGCCGCCTCAATATTCGCATCTTCAAACACTACTTGAGGACTTTTACCGCCACATTCGAGTACAATTTCTTTTAAGTTACTTTCGGCGGAATATTTTAAAAATAAGCGTCCCACATCTGTTGAACCAGTAAATGACACCATATCAACATCATGATGGCGGCCAAGCGCTTCCCCGACTTTTTCACCTAATCCACAAACGAGACTTAAAGCGCCTTTAGGAATACCGGCCTCATAGGCCAGTTCCACCATACGATGCGCGCTTAATGAGGTTAGTTCGGCAGGTTTCACAATCACCGAATTGCCTACAGCAAGAGCTGGAGCTACTTTCCACGCAAACATTTGAGCAGGGAAATTCCACGGTAATACCGCCCCCACCACACCAATAGGCTCATGCACTATTAACCCCAACTCTTGATGACTGGTTGGTGCAATTTTGCCAAACAGTTTATCAATCGCTTCGGCATACCAATAAAAGGTGTCAATCGTTGCGGGCAAATCGGTATTTAAGCATTCGGTGATAGGCTTACCTGCATCAATACAGTCTAGCGCCGCAAGTTCTTCACTATGTTTTTCAATCAGATTAGCCCATTTAAGCATGATAGCTTTACGTTCTTGCGGCGATAACCCGCGCCATTCACCTTGATTAAACGTGCCACGCGCCACCTGTACCGCGGCATTAATATCGCCCTCATCACCATCTGCAATAAAACCAATAATGCTGTTGTCGATTGGGGTACGGTTTTCTAATCTATTTTGCTGTTCTGGGTGCCCTGCAATTAAATTGCCTGCCCACAGTTTTCCTTGTTTTGCGCGTTCAAATACCTGCTGCTGGGTAAGAGTCATATTTCCCCCTAGCGCTTAATTAATTTAATAAAGTCATCGCGTTCTTTAGACGCTATATTTGACAGAGGCAAACGAACCGGGCCGACATTGAATGTGCCATTCAAGCAACCCGCCTTGGCTTTTTGGTTATAGTCCCCTGATTCCATTGAGTAAATTGCAGGGTAAATTTCATTCATAATCTGCTTGGCTTGTTGCCAGTCACCCGCTTGTGCAGCATTAAAAATAGCAACTTGCTCTGCTGGAAATACATTACCCGCTCCCGCAATCCAACTTTTGGAACCCCAAAAGAAGAAATCCACTGGTTGATCATCGCAACCACAAATGACCTCAAAATTTTTGAATGGTGTTTGTAATAAATGCAGTGCTCGACTAAAGTTCCCACTGCTTTCTTTGATAGCGACAATATTGTCAATTTCGGCTAGCTTAATGACCGTTTCAATGTCAATTTCAATACCAATCCGAGCTGGGAAATTGTACATAATAATGGGTAATGGTGTTGATTTTGCGACTTTTTCATAGTGGGCATATACCCCTTGCTGGTCCGGCAAACTATATGGCGGTGGCGACAGCATTAACCCTTCATAACCGAGTTCTTGAGCTTGTTTCGCACGTGCAATTGCCCCCTCGGTTGATAAATCATTAATACCCGCAATTAATGTCACTCGTCCTTTGGCAATTTTGCAAACGGTTGACAGCACGGTCCTACGTTCATCTTCGTTTAATGCGTAATACTCCCCTGTTGTCCCACAAACCACTAACCCCGTCACACCCCGCTCAATAAGTTTTTCAGTTAATTCAGCAAGTGCACTGATATTTAATGTTAAATCATCATGAAATGGAGTCACTAACGGAACAAGAATGCCATGGAAATTCATTTGAATTCTCCTCAAAATTAAAGAAATCGTTCAATGGAAAAAGGGGTACAGTCGATACTTGTCGGCTGATGATGGATAAAACTATTCACAATATCTGCGGTGATCGCCGCTTGGGTTAATCCCAAGTGTTGGTGACCAAATGCAAAAATATAGGGGCCTTTATGGTCTAAGACTGGCAATGAATCAGACGTAGATGGGCGAAACCCCATCCATGATGTAGATTGTTGGCTATTTAATGTTTTCTTTAGCATGGGTTGCGCTAATGGGAAAAAATGTTGAGCTCGCTGCATATTTGCAGGACGTTTTAACCCTGCATATTCTACGGTTCCTGCGAGGCGTAACCCTTGAGACATTGGCGTCATAATAAAACGCCTATCCATACTTGATACCGGTATCGATAATCGACCTAACTCATGGGGCAACATCAAATGATAACCACGCTCAGTTTCAAGTGGCACTTTGATACGACTCACCATTTTGACTAATGATTTAGAGAATGCGCCCCCTGCAATCACTATTTTTTGTCCTGTAAACTGCCCTTGAGTGGTTGTCAATATCGCTTGTTGATTCGACGTTGATGTAATTTCTGTTACTTCACAGTGGGTTAATACTTGCCCACCCGCAGCGATAAAAGCTTCTGTCAGTTTTTTGTGTAACGCACATAAATCCACAACATGGCCTGTATCGGGGTAAAAAATGCCACCAATTTGGCTTTCAGATAAAGCAGGTTCGCGCGTTAATAGCGCATCTTGATCAATCAATTGATTAGTCACACCAATACTTTGTAGATACTCACTGTGCTGGCTTAGCTTATCGAGCGTCTCTTTTTTCTCTGCCACCAATAGTGACCCCTTCATTTTGACAAGGTCATTTAATTGCCATTTCTGAATAAATGCTTGCCATGAATCGAAAGCGGCACTATTTAGTGTCATCAATGTGTGATGAATATGGGTAAAAGGCTTATGGCGCATGTTACCCAACAATTTTATTAACCAAGGTGTTAGCGGTAATAAATAACGCCAATCCAGGCGCAGAGGGCCCAATGGGTCAAGTAACATTTTCGGAATTGATTTTAAAACGCTCGGATCCGCAATCGGAAAAACCTGTTCTGTCGCAATATGCCCTGCATTGCCAAATGAGGCTCCTTGGCCAATTTCATGTTTATCAAGCAACAGCACTTGTGAGCCATTAGCTTGCACTGTCAGTGCAATACTCAAGCCAATAATGCCGCCACCCACTACAATCACTGGATATTTGCGTTCCATTTCATTCCCCTATGCCACTGAAATTCCAAAACGAAATGGATCTTGTTCATCTATCAATAAGGTATTTTTCCCACTGATATAGGCATGCCCGCGAATAGTCGGAATAATGCCGTTTTCATCAGCCTGTTGAAAACTGGCCTGAAATTGGCTGCCAATCACACTGGCTTGATGCCAGATTTCACCTGCCGCCAGCTTTTTATCCGCGGCTAAACAGGCAAGTTTGGCACTAGTTCCTGTTCCACAAGGGGAGCGGTCATAGGCGCCTCCGGGGCATAACACAAAACTTTGGCTATTGGCTTCGGGGTGTGTACCGAATAATTCGATATGGTCAATTTCTTGGCCATCTTTACCGCAAATACCTTGATCAGATAAGGCTTGCTTAATCTTTAAACTGACTTCTGTCAGTAATTTAATATTTTGGTAATCAATAGCGACTGGTGACTGCTCAACAAGAAAGAACCAATTTCCGCCCCAAGCAATATCCCCGGTAATGGTGCCGAGTTCTGGAACATTAACTTGTACCGCTTTGCGATAACGATATGAATAAACATTCTGAATACTCACACTGCCATCTTGATGCAAATGAGCCGTAACATCCCCTACCGGGGTTTCGATAAGATGTTTACCGAAAGTGATATGACCGAGAAAACGCAATGAAGCCACTAAACCGATAGTGCCATGGCCACACATTCCCAAGTAACCTTGATTGTTAAAAAAAATCACACCGGCTGCTGCTGCTGGGTTTTGTGGTTTACACAATAGTGCCCCCACTAAAATATCATTACCTCGTGGCTCTAAAATGGTGGTTTTACGCCATACATCATGTTGATGGCGTAATATCTCCAGTCTTGATGCTATGCTTTGCTGCCCTAAATCAGGGAATCCGTCGATAACGAGCCGAGTTGGCTCACCTGCAGTATGGGAGTCGATAACTTCAATTTTGGTATATTGATATTGCATTGGTTAGCATCCTATCTATTATCATTGTTAATAGAATGCTTGATTTTTGTTAACAACTCTTGATATCTTTCCAACAAACTTATGCGCTTTTCTGCACAATCTAAAAATATTTAACAGAATTAGTAAAATTAATTTAATATTTCGGAGCGCAGCATGATCAATCTAAATAAATTGTTATTGATTAGTCAGGAAAATATGCTGTTTCCTGTTGATAATATTGATGTTCTATTAAATCATTTAGGCTTAGTGATGCCCCTCATTAATACCTTGCCGAATGTGACTTTCTTTGTGAAAGACCATAATGCAAAGTATGTTTTGGCCAATGATAATTTAGCCACCCGTTGTAAAATCGATAGCGTTAATCATCTAGTTGGTAAATGTGCTGAGGATATTTTTCATTCGGAACTAGGCCAAAGCTATAGTTCTCAAGATTATTTAGTGATGGAGAAAAAAATTAGCGTCATTAATAAACTTGAACTTCACCTGTATAAAGCGGGTTTGTTGGGATGGTGTTTAACAACTAAGGTTCCTATTTTTAATACACGTAACCAAGTTATTGGAGTTGCAGGTATTTCAGTGGATTTACAAGATGTGAAATCGGTCAGCCCTAAGCTAAACAACCAACTTAGCCGTGTTGAACGCTATATTAGTGAGCATTTCGATACCGCAATAAAAATGACAACTCTTGCTGACATATCTGGCCTCTCGCTTTCTCAATTAAACCGCCAGTTTAAAGCTATTTTTTTGATAACCCCTCAACAATATATTCAAAAAATGCGGCTTGAACATGCGATTGAACTGCTCGAAGATGATTTTTCAATTACTGAAATTTCCAGTAAGTGTGCTTATGCTGATCACAGCGCTTTCTGCCGAAAATTCAAAGAAATGACCACCATGACACCTAGCCAATTTAAACGAATGCGTTCAAAAATCGATAAACAAAGGATATTGGCCTGACTGAGTATCATATTGGTTAACCCGTTTTTCCTTAATACCGATAAATTCATTCTCTTTAGATTTTATGAAGTGCTTTTTGGCCGTTTATTCAAATAATTACCGCAGTACCTTCGATATAATTACTAAATAACTTCCCTTGGTTATTTCCTAACTTAAGATAGCTCTTATTGCAGACATCCATCAATCGGGTATTGATATATCCCAATGCTGCATCTAAGTGCGGTGACGAGAAAGGAATACTCAATGACCATTTACGATCTGAAACCTAAATTTCAAGATCTTCTTCGTCCAATTGTTCGTAAGCTATTTAGTGCGGGTGTGACGGCTAATCAAGTCACTTTGGCAGCTTTACTTTTGTCTGTGATCTGCGGAATGCTATTACTGTTCATTCCAAACCCACACCTGTTTATTTTATTACCTTTCGTACTGTTTATTCGTATGGCACTCAATGCGATTGATGGCATGTTAGCAAGGGAGCACAACCAAAAAAGCCACCTTGGTGCAATCCTGAATGAGCTTGGTGATGTTATTTCAGATATCGCACTATACCTACCATTTGCGGTTATTTTCCCTCAAGTATTTTGGCTTATTTTATTCATTCTATTTCTTACGCTACTTACTGAATTTATTGGTGTTATCACTCAAGCAATTGGTGCGTCTCGTCGCTATGATGGCCCTATTGGTAAAAGTGATCGAGCCTTTATTTTCGGTGCGTTAGGGCTGCTTGTCAGTATTTTCCCGCAAATCATATTTTCTAGTTGGATAAGTTATCTGTTTATCCTTTTAACTTTGTTGCTGTTTTATACTTGCTATAACCGTATTCGTCGTGCACTTTGTGAATTATCTACATCGGCGAATAATAATTAAGGAAGAATTATGAACGCTCAGACAGATTATCTGACGCAACGTCCCGTTATTGAGTCCCAATTTACCACCAGTGACCATACTTCTCTTTTTTATCGACATTGGCCAACAGAGACTTCGACCAACAAAGCGATTATTTTATTTCATCGTGGCCATGAACATTCTGGCCGTGTCGCCCATTTAGTCGATGAACTCAATTTACCTGACTATGCGATGTTTGCATGGGATGCCCGTGGTCATGGTAAAAATGATGGCCCGCGAGGTTATAGCCCTTCACTAAGCACATCTGTCAATGATGTCGATGAATTCGTACGTCACATTTCCTCCCAATATAATATTCCCTTAGAAAATATCATTGTTATCGGACAAAGTGTTGGTGCCGTCCTTGTCTCCGCTTGGGTTCATGATTACGCCCCCAAAATTCGTGGGATGGTACTCGCCTCTCCTGCATTTAAGGTTAAATTGTATGTCCCATTTGCCCGGACAGGGCTTGCTTTAATGCAAAAGGCTCGCGGTTTGTTCTATGTGAATTCCTATGTCAAAGCTAAATTTCTGACTCATGATGAACAACGAATTGATTCGTTTAATCGCGATCCATTGATCACTCGCCCTATTGCCGTCAATATTTTACTTGAATTATATAAAACAGCTGAACGTGTAGTGGCTGATGCAGGTGCAATTACCTTACCAACTCAATTATTTATTTCAGGTAGTGACCACGTTGTCCACCATCGACCTCAACATCAGTTTTTTGAAAGATTAAATACCCCAATAAAAGAAAAACATATATTACCCGGTTTTTACCACGACACATTAGGTGAAAAAGAACGCCATATCCCAATTGAAAAAATCCGTGATTTTATTGGGAAATTATTCGCCTTACCGCGCTACCAACATAATTATCAATATGAAGATATCTGGAGTGTCAGTGCTGAAAAATATCGTTCGCTCATGACTCCTTTGCCTAAATGGTGCCCTAAAAATCTTGCTTATAAAATTATGAGCAAATCAATGAGTACACTAGGTAAAGCTTCTGAAGGTATTTGCATTGGTTATGACAAAGGGTTTGATTCAGGTTCAACTCTCGATTACGTATACCGCGACAAAGCCCAAGGTAAAGGCTTATTTGGCCGTGTGATTGATAGGCAATATCTCAACAGTATAGGCTGGCAAGGAATACGCCAACGCAAAGTGAATATTGAAAATATTATTCGGCAAGCGATACGTGACCTCACGGAGACAGGTATCCCTGTTCGAATTATGGATATTGCCGCAGGCCAAGGTCGTTATATCTTTGATGCAATTAATGATTATAGCAAAGTTGAGTCTGTCCTATTAAGAGACTATAGCCCTATCAATGTTGAGCAAGGACAATTACATATTAAGGAACGTTATCTTGAAGATAAAATTCAATTTACTGAAGGTAATGCTTTTGACGCCGATGATTTAGCCGCGGTTTCACCCTCTCCAACAATTGGCATTGTTAGTGGTTTGTATGAACTGTTCCCCAGTAATGAAATGATAAACGCTTCATTAAATGGACTTTCTCGAGCTATCCCTCCTGGCGGGCTATTAATTTATACTTGCCAGCCATGGCACCCTCAAGTTGAAATGATTGCTCGGGTACTACCAAGCCACCAAGGTGGCCAAGCATGGGTTATGCGTTGTCGTAGCCAAGGCGAAATGGATACTTTAGTTGAAGAAGCGGGCTTTGAAAAACTAAACCAATTAATTGATAACTGGGGAATATTCAGCGTATCCATAGCTAGACGACGTTAGTCTATTTATCTCGCATTGTGATTGATGCCACATTGTTGACATCAATCACTAACTTCAACTTTAGGTGATAGCCATTGTTTATTGCCCGCAAAGCACCTATGCTGCTTAGCGTTATTTATTTCCCTAATCATTTACTGATATCACCGCCAGTTCGTTGCCATTTAAAGGAATAGGATAAAGGATGATAACTGCAACCCGCAAACCTCAACAGGCTGTATCTCGACGCCAAATAATACGCTCTGGTTTGCTATGGCTAGTTTTTCTAGCACCTTTTTTCTTCCTAACTTATGGCCAAGTCAATACGTATACCGCAACGTTAAATCAGGTTCCTTCTATCGTTTTTTCTTGGGAAACCCATATTCCATTTCTCCCTTGGTCTATCATTCCCTATTGGAGCATTGATCTTTTTTATGGGTTATCTTTATTTATTTGCACAACCCGTAAAGAACAAATGATCCATGGCTTACGGCTCATCACGGCTTCGATTGTCGCTTGTATTGGTTTTTTGCTATTTCCACTTAAGTTTAGTTTCCCTCGACCAAGTACTGATGGCCTATTTGGCTGGATGTTTGACAGCCTAGAGCTATTTGACCTCCCCTTTAACCAAGCTCCTTCATTACATATTATTTTATTGTGGATCTTATGGTTACGTTTTCGAGCACATACACCAACAAAATGGCGCTGGTTGCTTCATAGTTGGTCGATACTCATTCTCCTGTCCGTATTGACGACTTGGCAGCACCACTTTATTGATGTCGTCACCGGCTTTGCCGTTGGCTTATTAATTAGTTATTTACTTCCTATACAAACTCACTGGCAATGGCATTACACGGGGTCACCTCGCAGTTTTAAAATGAGCAAAAATTATGGCATAGGTTCTCTTGTTTGCTTTATTCTTGCGTTTATCTTCCAAGGATTCGCTTGGTTACTGTTATGGCCCGCTATCGCTCTCTTTTTTATTACCCTTGGTTATTTAGGCGCTGGTGCTAGCGTTTTCCAAAAAACACCGGAAGGGAATATTTTCCCTTCTGCCGCTATTTTATTACTACCATACCGGCTGATTGCTTGGGGAACCTATCATTACTTTGCTAAGCACTGCGCACAACCCAGTATTGTGAATAAACACATTGTTTTGGGAGGGCGCCCACTTTACGCTTTGCAAACTCAAGCTGTGTTAGATATGACTTGCGAATGGCCTCGCAATTCTTACAGCAAAGAGCTGAAATATTGTAGCCAACCGCAAATTGATTTGTTACCACTAAGCGCGGAAGATATCGAAAAGTCAGTCCATACTATGGATGCACTGGTAAAACATGGGGCGGTATACATTCATTGCAAATTAGGTTATTCACGAAGTGCGACTGTTGCTGTTGCATGGTTGGTACATCATGGCGATGCTAAAAACACAGAAGAAGCCGTAGCATTAGTTGAACAAGCTCGCCCACAAGTGATTTTAAATGCAGCAACGATACAACAACTGAATAATTGGTATGCCGATTACCATCTAAGTCGAGTGAATAATGAATACATTGATGAATAAACAACAAGGTGAAGTTATCACTATTTTAACTCATAGTTGGCGTTATTTTGCGACTGGGTCTGTATTGGCATTATTTTGTCAATTCGCTTTGTATTTCCATTCTAATTACCCTAAATATATTTTATTCGCCAATATAATTATATTTATAACTTGCCAGTATTATATATATCGCCTATGGCTCGATAACCATTTTTTTAAAATTATCTACACACATAATGAAACAGAACATTTTGATAATGCATTAAATTTTTTATTTCCAAACAAAATCAAACATCACACAATGCAGCAAAGGTGGTCAGGGACTAAACGTCTTTTCACTCATGCTCTTGGGTTAATACTCGTGCAATGGATAGGGTTATTGGTAGCAATAATAGCAAGTTGATTGATTAAGTATTAGTCAATACTATTATTTATATTTACCGTTCAAAAAATAAAATTGCTATTACATATATGTAGCCTAAAACTAAAAAGCAGCTATATAAAATGTATTCTAATTGTTTTTCTTTATAATATAACGGTTTTTTACTTTTGTTACTGAAAACGTTATGATAATTGCAGATTCATTGATACATAACAGATTTTTTTCAGATTGCTAAGCGTATCCTTATAGGTACATCTTTCGTTTATTTTTCACCCTGTTATTTGGTAGGGTATAATGAGTACAAAAAAAATTAATAGGTTGCGCCCTTTTAGTGCGCTAATAGATTCTTGTTGGAAAGAAAAATATACAGCTACTCGCTTTATTAAAGATTTAATTGCGGGTATTACCGTGGGTATTATCGCTATTCCGCTCGCAATGGCTTTGGCTATTGCAAGTGGTGTTCCGCCGCAATATGGGCTATATACCGCGGCTATTGCAGGGATCGTCATTGCGATAACAGGTGGGTCTCGCTATAGCGTTTCTGGCCCCACAGCTGCATTTGTAGTGATCCTCTACCCTGTTTCACAGCAATTTGGGCTCAGCGGGTTGCTGGTTGCGACAATGATGTCAGGGGTTATCCTGCTTGCGATGGGCTTTGCTCGGTTCGGTAAATTCATCGAATATATCCCTGTATCTGTTACATTAGGCTTCACTTCCGGTATTGCCATCACCATTGCCACAATGCAAATTAAAGATTTCTTTGGTTTGCAAATGGTGCATGTCCCAGAAAACTATGTTGATAAGCTAATTGCTATTGGTAATACATTCCCCACGTTTCAATACAGCGACACACTAATTGGGCTTTCAACTCTTTTGGTGCTTATCTTCTGGCCTAAATTAAAATTAAGATTTCCCGGCCATTTACCTGCCCTGATTGTCGGGACTTTCGTCATGTGGGTGCTTTCATTATTTGGCATGGAAGTCGCGACTATTGGTTCTGAATTTAGCTATTTATTGCCTGATGGCTCTGAAGGTAATGGCATTCCCCCTATCCTACCGCAGTTTATTTTGCCATGGGAGCTCCCCGGAAGTGCGCCAATTAACTGGGCGATGATCACCGCATTAATGCCTGCTGCATTTTCTATGGCAGTGCTTGGTGCGATTGAATCACTACTATGTGCCGTAGTATTGGACAACATGACGGGAACCAAACACCATTCCAATAGTGAACTTATTGGCCAAGGTGTGGGGAACATTGCGGCGCCTTTTTTTGGTGGGATCACAGCAACCGCTGCAATAGCCCGCTCTGCAGCTAACGTTCGCGCAGGTGCAACATCCCCCATTTCTGCGATTATTCACTCAATATTGGTGATACTTACATTATTAGTTCTTGCTCCAATGCTCTCTTATTTGCCATTAGCCGCCATGTCTGCATTATTATTGATTGTAGCTTGGAACATGAGTGCGGCGGGTAAAGTCGTTTACCTGATTAAACGCGCGCCAAAAGATGACATTATTGTATTAGTGCTATGTATGTCTCTAACTGTTCTATTTGATATGGTTATTGCTATTACTGTCGGGATTGTTCTCGCGTCATTATTGTTTATGCGACGTATTGCCAATATGACGCGTTCAACACAATTAGCAGAAACAGATGAAGAGCGAAGCCGTTTAGTCGTAAGAATAAATGGCCCATTATTTTTCGCTGCTGCTGAGCGTATTTTTGATGAATTACGTGTCAAAAGCGCAGGTTATGAAACCATCATTATGCAATGGGACGCAGTACCGGTCTTAGATGCGGGTGGCTTAGAAGCTTTCGAAAAATTCATCGATGCCGTACGCAAAGATACCCATGTCTTAGTTTGTGACATTCCGTTCCAGCCATTAAAAACGTTGGCAAGAGCAAAAGTTACACCGATTGAAGGCGTGTTAAGTTTTTATAATTCAATGGATCATGCACTTGAAGCTGTTAAGGCTATCGAACAGGCGGGTTCTATCGACACAGAAAAGGCAACAACAGCGTCTTAATTAAGTCCCTTAACTAAACCGCCATGTTATTTTACATGGCGGTTTAACTGTTACTCATTGAAGCAAAACATCTCATTCCCCGCTTCTTTCCCTTTTTCGCAGGCTATTGCCCTTAATTTTTTTGCTTTTACTGGGTCGATAGCCACCGTTCCTGTGTTATCTTCAGAAAATCTAAATGCTGCCATCCATTCTGCATACCCTGGATAAGTCATCTCATTTGCCTTATCAAACCATTGTTGTGCTTGCTTTTCATCTTTTGCGACACCTTGGCCATCTAGGTAGATAACGCCAAGCAAAACTGGAGCAATAAAAAAGTCTGGGTTATTTAGCGCGTTAACTTCCTTTAGAAGTTCTATAGACTGTTGATAATCCGTTTTACCTGCAATTGGGTTTATCAATGACTCTGCTAAACTGATTTTTCCCCGTGTACTGCCCATTTCAACCGCTTTAATCGCGTATTTACGTGCATCAACCAATTCCTGTGAAAAGTAACTATCACTTAATAGATTGATATCCGCCAATAACGCATAACCATCTGCATTACCATTTTTTGCGGATTCGTTTGCCCATAAACGCGCACTATTAAGATTTTGTAGAACACCTAAACCGGAAAAATACATTTGGGCCAGCTGATACTGAGCAAGGGCATCTTTCTTCGTTGCTTTTTGGTGAGTTTGTACAAATTTTTGTTTATCTTCAGGGGTAATATCAAGTTGAGCAATAGCTTGAAAAGAAAACGTAATTAGGGATGAAACGATAATAGCTTTAAAAAAGTTTGGTTTCATAATTGTTCTCATTAAAGAAGTCAAAGCGCAGAGCCTTGGCCTCCCCATTTTAAGAAGTATTGATATAAGTTATTCATTCCTACCCAATGGTTTTCACACCAGCTCGGGGCGAGTAACGTCGGTTTTCTGGCACTGGCACTAATACGGTGGTAGACAATGTCAGTTGGAGTATGACGCACCATTTCACCGGCAATTTGGGTATATTCATCAAGAGAAAGTGTTGCCAAGCGCCCTGCTCGCCAACTTTTTGCCATTACACTACCTTCAACAATATGTAGCGGGTGAAGTTTGATGCCATCCGTTCCACACTCAAGTACTTTATCCAATGTTTGCATATTCATTTGGGCATTTTCACCGGGTAGCCCACAAATCAAATGCGTACAAACTTTTAATCCAAGGCTACGCGCTTTTTGCGTTGTTTGTTGGTATGCATCAAAACCATGGCCGCGATTAATACGATGTAGCGTTTTATCATGAGCACTTTGTAAACCTAGCTCAAGCCATATTTCATAACCTTGTTGCCGATAACAACTCAATAAAGATAATACCGCGTCAGGAACACAATCAGGGCGCGTTCCAACACATAAACCAATAATATCAGCCTGTTGTAAAGCATCTTCATAGAGCTGTTTTAGCAGACTCACTTCTGCGTAAGTACTGGTATAGGCTTGGAAATAAGCTAAATAACGTTTTGCGCGGGAAATTCGGGTAATCTGTTGGTGAATTTGTTCACTGATGGTTTTAGAAGATTGGCTTTCATCAGCAAAAGAGGCCACATTACAAAAGGTGCAGCCGCCTCGCCCAAGGGTGCCATCACGGTTTGGGCAATTAAAACCACCATGTAAGGTAATTTTATAAATTTTTTCACCATATCGGCGCTGTAAATCAGCGCCGAACATAGAAACGACTTCGGTGAGCTGCATAAACCGTCTAACTTAGCGACTTGTATCTAACTCAGGGAAGCTTTTTACAACTTCGTCGATTGCTTTCATTTGCTTTAAGAATGGTTCTAGCTTATCTAATGGTAATGCTGATGGGCCATCGCAACGCGCGTTGTCTGGGTCTGGATGGGCTTCAAGAAATAACCCTGCGATCCCAACCGCCATTCCCGCTCTTGCCAGCTCAGCAACTTGACCACGACGGCCACCAGATGCGGCACCAAATGGGTCGCGGCATTGCAATGCATGGGTTACGTCGAAAATGACAGGACAGCCTTTTGATGCTTGAACCATGACATTAAAGCCAAGCATATCAACAACTAGGTTGTCATAACCAAAGTTTGCGCCACGGTCGCAAAGAATAATTTTATCGTTACCACCTTCGATAAATTTCTCAACGATATTTCCCATTTGTCCTGGGCTGATAAACTGAGGTTTTTTGATATTAATTACCGCATCTGTTTTAGCCATTGCTGCAACTAAGTCCGTTTGACGGGCTAAGAACGCTGGTAATTGAATGACATCAACGACTTCGGCAACAGGGGCTGCTTGTGCTGGCTCATGAACATCTGTAATGATTTTTACGCCAAATGTTTGTTTCAACTCTTGGAATATTTTCATTCCTTCTTCAAGACCTGGACCACGGTAAGAGTGAATTGATGAGCGGTTAGCTTTATCAAATGACGCTTTAAATACGTAAGGGATCCCCAACTTTTGTGTCACTGTGACATAATGCTCACACACTTTCATCGCCATATCGCGAGATTCTAATACATTCATCCCACCAAATAACACAAACGGCAAGTCGTTCGCGACATTGATATCACCAATATTGACTACTTTCTGTTGCATACTCTTACCTTTAATATTGAAACAGGGAAATCGGCCTGTATGTTAATTAATGTAATACGACTGGATGGTTATCCAGCGAATAAATTTGTATTTTAATCATTTCAGAGACAGGGTCTTCTGGGCAATGTTCAATAAAATAATTGAGATCGCTCAATGCCACATGATTACAATCTAAGTGTGCAAGAATTAACCCTCTGTCACGAATTTCGTAAGGGTCTTCAGGATCAAGAGTCAAAAGCGTTTCACAAACCCGTAACGCTAACTCCATCTTTTTTTCTTCCATTAATGCAGCTTTGAGCGTGTCAAAAATTTTACGAATAACAATGCTGTTTTCTGCTGCCTCAAGTTGGTCGTAGTAAAACTCAGAAAAAGGATCAACGGTTCCTTTGAGCCACAAATTTAACGTGTGTACTGATAAAGACTCACCATTAACAGGGTTAATTACCCATTGGCTACCATCATTTCTTTCACTAATAAATAATAATTGAGTAGGGAAAATAGCGGGATAAATCGTAATATCAAGGCGTTCGGCAATATACAAAAAAATAGCACCGAGTGTCACAGGCGTACCTTGTTTAGATGACAATACTTTGTCTAGCCACAGCATATCCGATAACAAATAGATCCCTTCAGCTGCGCCAAACGACCACTCTTGGTAAAAAAGTGAGGCCAATTGCTGAATTTTTGTTTCGTTATCAGCGGTTAAATCGATACGAGACTTGGCTGATGAGACTAAGCTATCTAACTGAGCTTGCACTTTCATCAGCGGGAAATCATGACGGATACATTGTGAAACAGTCATGATCCCTTCACTTAAAGGGAGTTGATTAAATTCTATATTCGCTATGGTTTTCATTACATTCCCACTGCTATGCCACTTAACCATTCCATTGACCGAGTGAAATTCGCTCTCTTCCACCATAATCAAGACAGGTCTCAATTTTGGTGTACCCATGTACTTCAAATAAATCACGCACTGCAAGACCTTGTGTCCAGCCATGCTCAAGAAGCAACCACCCTTGATTTTTAAGATATTTTTTAGATTCTTGAATGATATGCATTAAATCAGCTAAGCCTTCATTCTTAGCCACTAGAGCGGTTAATGGCTCAAATCGCACATCACCTTCGCTGAGATGCGTATCATTTTCATCAATATAGGGTGGATTACTGATAATCATATCAAATTGTTGAATTGATAGTGAAGCAAACCAATTACTTTGTCTAAAATTGACATTTGAAATATTCAAGCGCTGCTGATTTCGTTGTGCTAAAACAACTGCATCAGGGTTAAAATCAACACCGATAACCTGACTTTGCGGCATTTCAGATGCCAAGGCTAGTGCAATTGCCCCAGTCCCAGTACCTAAATCTAAAATTTGATTTTTTTGCTCTGTTAACCTGGATAAGGCTTGTTCAACAATGCATTCGGTATCTGGCCGAGGTATTAATGTCGCAGGAGAGACGTAAAGAGGAAGGGACCAGAACTCACGTTCACCGATAATATAGGCAATAGGCTCACCTTTCTCACGGCGTTGCAAAAGACATTCAGCTTGTTGGCATTCTTCAGCGTTGAGTTCTGTCTCACCAAATGCAAAAAGATAGGTACGGCTGCGACCTGTGACATGCTCCAGTAAAATCTCAGCATCTCGCTTCGCGCTGTCACTTGCAGACAGCCGATTGACTGCCTGCTTGATCCATTCGATATACTGCATTATTCCTGCTCAGACAACGCAGAAAGTTGGTCTGCCTGGTATTCATTGATGATAGGTTGGATAAGTGAATCCAATTTTCCTTCCATCACTTCATCCAAACGGTATAACGTTAAGTTAATACGGTGGTCAGTCACTCGGCCTTGCGGAAAATTATAGGTACGAATACGGTCAGAACGGTCACCAGAACCTAGCAGATTACGACGTTCAGATGCTTCTGCAGCTTGGCGTTTATCCATTTCGGCTTGGCGAATACGCGCACCTAATACAGACATCGCTTTCGCTTTGTTTTTATGCTGTGAACGTTCATCTTGGCACTCAACAACAATACCTGTCGGAATATGGGTAATACGTATTGCGGAATCGGTGGTGTTAACGTGCTGCCCACCCGCACCCGATGAGCGGAAAGTATCAATACGTAAATCCGCAGGGCTGATTTCAGGTAATTCAGCTTCTGGCAGCTCAGGTAAAATCGCTACAGTACAAGCGGATGTATGAATACGGCCTTGAGATTCCGTTTCGGGAACACGTTGAACACGATGACCACCTGACTCAAATTTTAAGCGACCATAAACGCTATCACCGGAAATTTTCGCGATGACTTCTTTAAAACCGCCATGTTCGCCATCGCTCGTGCTCATTAATTCAACGCGCCAGCGGTTGTTTTCTGCATAACGGCTATACATACGGAATAAATCACCCGCAAAAATTGCCGCTTCGTCTCCCCCAGCACCCGCACGGATTTCAACGAAACAGTTATATTCATCATCAGGATCTTTCGGAAGCAGCAACAATTGTAATTGCTGTTCGAGCTCTTCATTGCGCGCTTTGGCTTCTTTAAGCTCTTCTTGAGCCATTTCTTTCATTTCAGGATCGTCTAACAACATTTCAGCTGTTTCGATGTCATCCTGTACTGTGCGCCATGCGCTAAAGCATTTAGCGACATCAGACAATTGAGCATATTCTTTTGATAAAGCACGAAAACGGTCTTGATCGGCAATTACACCTGCATCAGCAAGGTGCGCTTCAATTTCTTCGTAGCGTTCTTGTAATGCTTCTAGTTTTGCGACAATAGAAGGCTTCATTCGTTATATAAGACCTATGATTAAAATGTGGTTATTGATGGTCCAGCCCTAGGCTGTCCCTAAGTAGATTTAGACGCTCGACATCCCCATTACCTGCAGCTTGCTGCAAAGATTTGGTTGGAGCGTGAATAAGGCGGTTGGTTAATTGTTGCGATAATTGCATGATCACTTGCTCAGGGTCTGCGCCTTGACGGATAGCGGTCAACGCTTTTTCAGTCATGTTTGCCCGAATGGCCTCAGCTTGTTCTCTATAATCGCGAATTGTAGACACTGCCGCTTGTGAGCGCAACCAATCCATAAAGTGGCTACTTTCTTGCTCAACAATATATTCAGCTTCAACGGCTGCAGCTTTTCGCTGAGCAAGGTTCTGTGCAATGATAGATTCCAAATCATCCACAGTATAGAGATAAACATCTCTTAATTTTTCAACATCTTGTTCGATATCTCGAGGAACGGCAATATCAATTAATAACATCGGTTTACTACGACGTATTTTCATTGCTCGCTCGACCATCCCTTTCCCTATGATGGGTAAAGGACTCGCCGTTGAACTAATGACAATATCCGCTTCTGCTAAGCGGTTATCAATATCCGATAACGAAATGACTTGTGCATTAACCTCATTGGCCAATAACTCCGCCCGTTCACGTGTTCGGTTAGCTATCATCATTTTTTGTACGCCATGTTCACGTAAATGACGCGCCACAAGTTCAATTGTTTCCCCTGCACCCACTAACAAGATGTTTAAATGTTTGAGTGATTCAAATATTTGGCGGGCAAGTGTACAAGCCGCAAATGCGACAGAAACTGCATTCGCGCCAATATCGGTTTCTGTGCGCACACGTTTTGCAACAGAAAACGATTTCTGGAAAAGACGCTCAAGTTCGCTCGATAACGAGTGGTTACCTTGTGAAAGCGCAAACGCCTTTTTTACTTGCCCTAATATTTGTGGTTCACCCAAAACAAGTGAGTCCAAGCCACTAGCGACACGCATTAGGTGACTCACCGCGCGGTCGTCTTGGTGCCAATAGAGACTCGGTTGTAAATCTTTTTGGGTTATACCATGAAAATCACACAGCCATTTTACTAGCTGTTCTTGAGCTTGTTCTTGCGATTCAAGGCTCAAGTAAAGCTCAGTTCTATTACAGGTAGACAGCACAACACCACCATTCACTTGAGGCTGTTTGAGAAGTTCCTCAAGTGCATGGTCAATTTTTTCAGGACCAAACGTTACCCGCTCACGCAGGGCTACTGGTGCTGTTTTATGGTTGATGCCTAAGGCTAATAAGGTCATTGTGCTTTACGACTTGCTCACATTGCTTACAGTGCTAATTATTTTCAGTCATGCTCGATGGGTATTTCCTACCAATTTTGCAATACTGTTATTTATATTGTTCTATTGTAGATGATCCGCGTCTCTCTTTCTACGGTTTGCATAAGCCTATCCTTCAGAAAGATGACCCATGCCAAAAAATAAACCGAAATAACAGACGTAATAGCGATTTTATCAGTCAAAACTGATCGTAATTTTATCGTTTATTTATACTATATAAAACTGATTATCAGCCATATCATTATTAACAATGATAAATTAACTGCGATAAGATGCATAGAGAATGCAATTATTTCGCACAGAAAGCAAATGGTGACGAGCTTGGATTGGTTTAATAGCCACTTTAGAAAACCATTCCCGCTGTCAATGCACTATGTTATTTGTATACAAACAGTAAATCACTTACAGATTTTTATCGGTTAGGTATATCATCGAGTGCAATAGATGACTCAGATAGCCATATCGCGCTAAACTAAACCTCTTTAAATGCAAGTAACTCAATAGAGACTGCTATCAGCGCCCAATACAACTTTGAGATTTGATATGCAATTAACTCAAGCTTTACCGTTTATGCACATAAATAAGCACTTTTTTCGCCTCTTACCACTTTCATGCGTCTTGCTAACTGCTTGCGTGACAACGTCACAAACAACCACGAAAGGAACCAGCTCCGCATCGGATGCTAAGTGGAAAGCACATCAACAAGAATTAAGTCAGTTACGTGACTACCAAACACGGGGCTCCTTTGCCTATAACGGAGGAGAAACAAAAACGTACGCTAAGTTTTTCTGGCAACAATATACACCGGAAAAATACCGTTTATTGTTAACCAACCCATTAGGTAGCCGCGAACTTGAACTTACCGTTGAACCTGATTTAGCTCGATTAACTACCAAAGATGGTCAAACCCATATGAGTGACGTGCCGAGCGAGTTGATTTATCAGCTCACTGGTATGGAAATCCCAATTGATGACCTAACCGCTTGGTTAACTGGCTCGCCCGGACGTGCAACAGATTTCACCTTAGATGAAAACCACTTGCTAAAAAGTGTTACGTTTAAAAGCAATGGTGAAACATGGCAGCTCAACTATATTTCCTATGACAGCAAAACAACACCAATGCTGCCAAACTATCTCGAGTTACGCCAAGGGGATAGACTTATCAAATTGAAAATGGATAGTTGGACACTGAAAAAATGACGTTAACATGGCCTTCTCCGGCAAAATTAAATCTTTTTTTGTACATCACCGGCCAACGCCCTGATGGCTATCACGAGTTACAAACTCTATTTCAATTTGTCGATTATGGCGATGAAATCACTATCACAACACGTGATGACGACCAGTTGAATTTATTGACGGATATGCAAGGGGTTCCCCCCGAAAAAAACCTAATTTTACGGGCTGCTAGATTATTACAATCCTATTGCCGCGATACGTTGCAACACAGTGGCCCACTAGGTGCCGATGTCCGTATTCATAAAATATTACCAATGGGCGGTGGTATTGGTGGAGGCTCATCAAACGCAGCAACTACCTTAATTGCGCTTAACGAACACTGGAAAACACAGATTTCTGATGAAGTCCTTGCGCAATTAGGCGCATCATTAGGAGCAGATGTTCCTGTGTTTGTTCGTGGGCATGCAGCTTTTGCCGAAGGGGTTGGTGATATTTTAACCAAAGCTTCCCCTAAAGAGAAATGGTATTTGGTGGCTCATCCCGGAATTGAAATATCAACCCCGATGATCTTCACAGATCCACAATTAAATCGAAATTCTCCAAAACGCTCCCTAGCCGCATTATTACTGGCTCCGTACGCAAATGACTGCGAACCAATCGCAAGAAAACGTTTTCGTGAGGTTGAACAGCTTGTTTCTTGGCTGTTAGAATATGCTCCGTCTCGCCTTACAGGAACAGGCGCATGTGTTTTTTCTGAATTTGAAACACAAGCGGATGCCCTGCAGGTGTTAAATAAAGCCCCATCGTGGGTGCAAGGGTTCGTCGCTCAAGGCGTTAACGTTTCCCCACTGCACAAGTTCCGCGCTGGGATAACCCGTGTATTGCACCAATAAGCCTTGTCGCTGTTGGTCAACAATATCTCTCTGGACGCAAGCCTGAGGTTTTTCTCGTGCCCGATATGAAGCTTTTTGCTGGTAACGCTACACCGGAACTAGCACAACGTGTTGCTAACCGCCTTTACACTAATCTTGGAGACGCGGCTGTTGGTCGTTTTAGCGACGGCGAAGTCAGTGTTCAAATTAATGAAAATGTTCGCGGTGGTGATATTTTTATCATCCAGTCAACTTGTGCACCAACCAACGATAACCTGATGGAACTGGTTGTTATGGTCGATGCCCTACGCCGTGCATCTGCTGGTCGTATTACCGCTGTTATCCCTTACTTCGGTTATGCAAGACAGGATCGTCGCGTACGTTCTGCCCGTGTACCAATCACCGCTAAAGTTGTTGCCGATTTTCTGTCAAGTGTAGGTGTAGACCGTGTGCTCACTGTCGATTTACACGCAGAGCAGATCCAGGGCTTCTTTGATGTTCCTGTGGATAATGTATTTGGTAGCCCTATTCTTCTGGAAGATATGTTACAGAAGAATTTGGAAAACCCAATCGTTGTATCTCCAGACATCGGCGGCGTGGTACGTGCTAGAGCTATCGCAAAACTCCTGAATGACACCGATATGGCCATTATTGACAAACGCCGCCCACGTGCGAACGTTTCTCAAGTCATGCATATCATTGGTGATGTTTCAGGTCGTGATTGCATCTTAGTGGACGATATGATTGATACCGGTGGTACGCTGTGTAAAGCAGCTGAAGCACTGAAAGAACGTGGTGCGAAACGTGTATTCGCATACGCAACACACCCGATTTTCTCAGGTAATGCTGTAGACAACATCAAAAATTCAGTCATTGATGAAGTCATTGTTTGTGACACAATTCCTCTTTCTCCTGAAATCAAAGCGCTGAGCAATGTTCGCACCTTAACGCTTTCAGGTATGTTAGCTGAAGCTATCCGTCGTATTAGCAACGAAGAGTCAATTTCAGCAATGTTTGAGCACTAATCCTCCAATATTGGGTTTTAGCGTTCAACCGTGATGAAAAAGTCACAATAAAAAATATAAGCCCCTGCAATGTCATTTGCAGGGGCTTTATGATTTTGGCAGGAAAAAAGCCACAGGTGCTTATTTTTATATTTTATCGCCGATCATAGTGGCGACTTCACGTTATGAAACGACAAAAGAGCAAAATTCTTTGAAATTTTACTCTTCTTAATGCCTAATTATCAAACTCATTCACCATTATCAGCAATTAATTGCTCTAGGCTATTTATGGATAGCGGTGATTATCTCTGCGTGAATGATATTGTTGTTTCAATTGCCAGTAACGGTCTGCAACTTTTTCACGGCCGCCGATCCTAGCACCGACTAACCATACCATCGCACCGATAAAAATGCCGAATAAGGAACCGTTCGTGATGAGTTCTGAAAGGCCTAAGTTAACGATATGAGAGAATAAGTTGACACCGATACTCCCGATCATCAACACCATTCCGATTCCCATGAAGATATTACCTAGAAGATGAGCGCTTTTCCGTTTCATATATACCTCCAGTACCAGTAAACTGATAAGCAAGCATGTGTAAATAAATTCGGTCATACTTTATATTTATGTAATGATTATAGTGCATTAAGTAAAATTTTTTGCGATAGACATCACAAGGAAGGAAGTTAGCAAGAATATCTGTACAAAAAATGCTTTTCATCAAGAAATCAGTAAACCCGAATAGTTCACTCAGCAATTATAAACATAGTTACTTTATCCATCACAATTTTGTACATCCTGCATTTCACAAGGTAAACTAGGGCATTATTTTCATAACTGATAGTGAAATCACCACCGTGAGCAAAATTAAGTTAATTGTTGGACTTGCCAATCCGGGTGCTGAATATGCACAAACGCGCCATAATGCAGGTGCATGGTATGTTGATTTACTGGCTGAGCGCCATAATCAGCCATTGAAAGAAGAAGCTAAGTTTTTTGGTTATACCGCACGTATTAATATGGGTGGTAATGACATCCGCCTGCTGGTTCCAACCACATTTATGAACCTAAGTGGTAAATCAGTTGCCGCTATAGCCAATTTTTATCGCATCAATCTCGATGAAATTTTAGTCGCCCATGATGAACTCGATTTACCCCCCGGTGTAGCTAAAATGAAATTGGGGGGCAGCAATGGCGGCCACAATGGGTTGAAAGATATTCAAAGTAAATTCGCCAATAACCCGAATTTTTATCGTCTACGTATTGGTATTGGCCACCCAGGTGATAAAAACAAAGTGGTTGGCTTTGTTTTGGGTAAACCACCGTTATCTGAGCAAAAACTCATTGATGATGCGATTGATGAAGCGGCTAGGTGTACAGATATTCTGCTAGCTGACGGAATGGACAAAGCCATCAATCGTCTACATGGCTTCAAAGCAACTGCATAAGAGTTCATTTCATCCGAATCGACTTTTTGTGTATAATCAGCGCCAATTTCTAAACATTGGGTGCAGCGTATGTCTGCCCCTCGCTATTAAGGTGAGAAACATATGGGTTTTAAATGCGGTATCGTTGGTCTGCCTAACGTGGGTAAATCCACTCTGTTTAATGCATTGACCAAAGCCGGCATCGAAGCAGCCAACTTCCCTTTCTGTACAATTGAACCAAACACGGGTGTTGTGCCAATGCCAGACCCACGTCTTGATCAATTAGCTGAAATTGTGAAGCCACAGCGTATTTTACCAACTACGATGGAGTTCGTGGATATCGCGGGCTTAGTAAAAGGTGCATCTAAAGGTGAAGGCCTAGGTAACCAATTTTTAACGAATATCCGTGAAACCGAAGCCATTGGTCACGTTGTTCGTTGTTTTGAAAATGACAATATCATTCACGTTGCAGGCCAAGTTGACCCTGCTGCAGATATTGAAGTCATTAATACTGAATTAGCACTTGCTGACCTTGATACCTGTGAGCGCGCTATCCATCGTGTCCAAAAACGCGCAAAAGGTGGCGATAAAGACGCAAAAGCAGAATTAGAAGCATTAGAAAAATGTTTGCCGCACCTAGAGCAAGCCGGTATGTTGCGCACATTAGAGTTATCTAATGAAGATAAAGCCGCTATCCGCTACTTGAGCTTCTTAACATTAAAGCCAACGATGTACATTGCTAACGTTAATGAAGATGGTTTTGAAAATAACCCATTCTTAGATGTGGTGTATAAAATTGCAGAAGCCGAAGGCTCTGTAGTTGTTCCCGTCTGTGCAGCGATTGAGTCTGATATTGCAGAACTTGAAGACGAAGAGCGCGATGAGTTTATGGCTGATTTAGGTATTGAAGAACCGGGTCTTAACCGTGTTATTCGTGCCGGCTATCAGTTATTAAACCTGCAAACTTATTTTACTGCTGGGGTTAAAGAAGTGCGTGCATGGACTATCCCTGTCGGTGCAACGGCACCACAAGCCGCAGGTAAAATCCATACTGACTTCGAAAAAGGCTTTATTCGTGCGCAAACCATCGCATTCGATGATTTTATCCAGTACCGTGGTGAGCAAGGCGCAAAAGAAGCCGGTAAAATGCGCGCAGAAGGTAAAGATTACATCGTTAAAGACGGCGATGTGCTGAACTTCTTGTTTAATGTGTAGTACCACAATTGGTCTATAACGTACCTTAAGTTTATTGAAACAGCATAAAGCTCAGGTGTTACCTTGGTTTTATGCTGTTTTTTCTATATCAGCCTATCACAAGGTTAATTTGCGTTTCTATCTTCCATAATCATCGCTGCGGCGCGTTCTGCAATCATTATCGTTGGTGCGTTGGTATTGCCACTTGGAATTTCAGGCATCACAGAACAGTCCACGACACGTAAGTTTTCAATACCATGTACACGTAACCGCAAATCAGTCACTGATGTTGTGGTATCCGTTCCCATACGACAAGTTCCCACAGGATGGTAAACCGTTTTACAAAAATTTCGGACAAACTCTTCAAGTTGAGCGTCATCATGACGTACAGAAGCGGGTGGCATTAGAACCTCTTTGCTTAGCACTTGTAATGAAGGGGAGTCCAATACATCTAAGCCAAACTTAACCGCACGCTTGCAACCTTCCATATCTTCGGGTGAGGCAAGATAATTAGCGTGAATTTTTAGTGGGGCTTGTGGGTCTGTGCTGCGCAATAAAACTTCACCACGGGACTTAGGTTGTAAGTACCCGACCTTTAATGAAAAGCCGTGGGCTGCGGGCAGAGGCTCACCAGGAACATCATCCCAGCTATCTAAAATAGGTAAAAAGTGAATTTGTACATCAGGACGGCCTTGCTTGCAGCTGTCTTTAAATGCAGCGCCTTCTAAAACGTTAGAGGTGAGCAGTCCACTGCGAAATGCCATCCACTCGACCCCGTGTTTAATTGCATTTAAACCTTGGTCTGCGCCGAATAAACTTATTGGCTGCTTAGTCGTGACGTTAATTGACATATGTAGGTGGTCATGAAAATTTTTACCAACAGGTAGATTCGCATGAGTATGGATCCCCAACGAAGACAAGTGCTCCTCTGGCCCGATACCTGATAGCATCAATAATTTTGCAGAGCCCATCGCACCCGAACAGGCCAATACTTCGCAACTGGCAAATGCCTCAACTTCATGGCCATTTTTCCCTTGATAGGCAACACCAATCGCGCGGCCATCGCGAATGATGATACGGTTCACTTGAGTGCCAAGCTTTAATGTCAACTTATCACTCTTTTCCACTGATTTTAAATAGGTTCTTGATGTACTGGCTCTTTCTCCATTATGCGTTGTTGTCTGGTAAAAGCTTGTTCCTTGCTGGCTTTCCCCATTAAGGTCATTGACATAAGGAAGACCATGCTCTTGCGCTGCACGAATAAATGCCATTGATAATGGGTGCCGGTATCTATTTTCACTGACAGGAAGTGGGCCTTCTGTTCCATGGTATTCTCCTGTCAGGCTTTCATTACTCTCTGCCTTTTTAAACCATGGCAATACATCCGAGTATCCCCAGCCTTCACAGCCGTAATTTAGAGCCCAATTATCATAATCTTGTTTCTGGCCTCGGATATAAATCATTCCATTGACAGAACTACTTCCCCCCAACACTTTCCCTTGGGCAATTTGCATTTTACGGTTATTCGCGTGAGGCTCTGGCTCAGTTTCATAAGGCCAACTTTTTTGGGCAATAATTTTCGCCACGCCAGCTGGCATACGAATAAACAAGTGGTTATCGCTACCACCCGCTTCAATAAGTAATACTTTGGATTGCGTCTCTTGGATCAACCGAGCAGCAAGAACACAACCGGCAGAACCCGCATCTACAATAATATAATCATATTTTACTGCGCTCATTTGTCACCCCGTCAAATAAAATAAACAATTTATTTTCATTTTTTTAACAATAGCGCTTTTAATTCATTAATGTATGAACAATATTCCACATATGTGATTTAAATCAAAAATAATTTCTTATGTAATTATTATTGGCTCTAAATAAAGATTGTTTATTCAAGAAAAATTTTAAGCAAAGTCAATACTTAAACCTAATCCAATCTTTATTAATAAATTAATGTTTATAGCTAGTTAATAAGTAATCTGTCATATAGAAATATCTTATTTTATCGTGTTTAAGCGAGTCACAATCCCCTTCGATGTTATCAGCGACTATAAAGCTTATTTCCATGCAGGAGTTGCAAGATAATAGATGAATGCTATAGTAATGACCGATTAATATTCTTTCGGCTTGAGGACGACCTCAAGTGCGTATCAGCAACAGGGACGGCCCTTTCTTCTAAAGGAAAACAATATGGGGCGCTTCTGTTTCAATAGTCCACTCATCCCGTTAACAACTTGGAGCCGGTTAATCGGCTCTTGGTTAGTCGTCATTTTCTTTATTTTAAGTGGCGAAACATTACTTAATGACAGTCTTTCTGCATTTAGTGCAACTTGGATTTTTTTACTGCTGTTCATTACAATTCTCACCGCTTCCTTTGGTGTCGTTAAAGAGGCTGACCATCTTGCTGAACAATTGGGTGAGCCATACGGAACGCTGATCCTGACTTTATCTATTGTCTTAATTGAAGTCATTCTTATTGCCTCTGTTCTACTAGGTCCCGGTGATTTTCCAACTATTGGGCGTGATTCCATATTCGCCGTGATGATGATTATCATGAACCTCGTCGTAGGTATCTGCTTACTCGCAGGTTCAGCTAGAAATGGTGAACAAGAATATAATACGCAAGGAACCAACAGTTATCTTTCAATGATCGTATTACTGACTGGTTTAGCGTTAGTCCTACCAAATTATACCTCTAGCCAAGGGGAGTATTCCCATACGCAAGCCATTGGTATTTCAGGTATTACTATACTTATCTATGGTGCTTTCTTGTGGATGCAGATGCGAGGTCACCGCCGATTTTTTATCCAGCCGCCTAAAGGGCTGATGAATGTCCCAGAACAATACATTTCAGCTAGCGATGCTTTGGCAGACAATAATGTCGAAAAGAAAGATAACCACGCTGAGTCAAACAAAAAAACGATTATTATTCGTTCTTGTGTGTTAATTGGGCTGATACTCCCTATTGTGTTACTTGCGCATTACTTAGCCATCGTGACTGATTACGGAATTGAAGCCTTAGGAGCACCAGCAGCAGTCGGTGGTGTCCTGATCGCCATTATCGTATTTACACCTGAATCAATCACAGCAGTAAAAGCGGCAATGAATAATGAAATGCAACGAGCGATAAACCTTTGCCAAGGCGCATTTGTCTCAACGGTAGGTTTAACTGTGCCAGCAGTATTAATTATCGGCATTATTACCGGTAAACAAGTCATTATGGGGATTTCTAACGCGGAAATTGTTTTATTCGCAATCACCATGTTACTGACTATGCTTTCATTTAATGGTCAGAAAACATCTCCCATTCAAGGTTGGATGCACCTTGCCATCTTTGCTGTATTTGGGCTTATTCTATTTTATCCGTAGTGGCTGACAAAACGTGAAGGCTGCATAAGAAAATACCCGATTGGGTATCAAATTTTATGTTAGCCTCGCTCACACTTTCCTTATTCTTAACATATCCAAAGCCAAATCATGCCATGCTTGTGCACGACGGCTTTGATGGTGATTTTTTACTGTCGCTAAAGCAATGTCGTAAGCCAATATTGGCTCAATAACTGGAATAACGGATAACCCCACTGAACTGGTGTTCTGCCACATACTGTCCGGAAGTAGCGTTATCCCTACCCCAGCTCTTACCATGGCTGTCACCAAATCTAAATGACTACTACGCCCAGAAATAGTGGGTTTTTTACTATAAACACCGCAAGCACTAACAACAAGTTCATTAATCAGAAAATCATCAGAAAAGAAAATAAAAGGCTCATCGGCTATTTCACTAAATTTAACAAATTCACGTATTGCAAGTGGATGTTGGTTGCTAACCAATAGCATTAATCGGTCGGTTGAAAAAGGGTGTACTTCAAAGCGGTCATCAGCAAAAGGTAACATCACGGCGGCAGTTTCAACTTCACCATTTAGCATTGCCTCTCGCATTTTGCGTGTACCCAACTCAAGAATTTTCAGTTCCACCTGTGGATAACGTCGGCTAAAGGCCATAATAATATCAGCAAAATAGGTCGATGCTATCACGGGTGGTAGCCCCACGGGTAGTACTCCAGATATAGGGCCTGACCTTTCCAGTAACGCTTTTTTCATACTGCCAAATTGTGAAAGAATTTGTCTAGCATGAGCCAATAAAATATCCCCTTCCTCCGTTAATTTAACGCCATCGACTTCCCTAATCAGCAAAGTATAACCAAGTTCATCTTCTAATTTTTTAATACTACGGCTAACCGCTGGTTGCGTTACAAATAAACTTTCTGCCGCGCGGCTAAAACCATTGAGCTGCACAACTTCAACAAAATAACGTAATGAACGAATGTCCATTTCGCCCCCTATAATTTTTAGTTATAGATAGAATGAGTTTAAGTGATTTCCTTTAAAGCATAATAAACGATAAAAATAATTCAACTTAGAACTATAAGCTAGACGATTAATGGAGATCAGCATGATGAATAAGACGGTTATCGAATACGTATTAGATAGAATTTACCAAATCGGTATTCACGATATTTTTGGTGTTGCTGGCGACTACGCATTCCCTATTGAAGATGCAGTATGTGAAAGTGAAAATATGCGCTGGATTGGCAACTGCAATGAACTCAATGCCTCATATGCTGCGGATGGCTATGCCCGTGTGAAAGGTGCCGCAGCGTTATCAACCACTTTTGGTGTCGGCGAACTCAGTGCCTTAAATGGTATTGCTGGCGCTTATGCCGAACATCTTCCCGTTTTTCATCTTGTTGGTATGCTAGCAAGCGGAGTTCAAAAAAACCACCGTTTAGTTCACCATACCCTAGGAAATGGTGATTTCGATGTATTTTATCAAATGAGCCAACATTTAAGCTGTGCTCACGCTATTTTAACGCCTGAAAATTGTATTGCCGAAACAGAACGTTTAATTACAACCGCTTTACAAGAATCTCGACCCGTTTATTTAGGTTTCCCTTCTGACTATGCTGTTATGCCAATTAAAGCAGATGAAACACCTGAAACTATCACTATAAATAAAAGTCATAGCAAGTCATTATCAGCTGCAGTTACCGCTATTGTTGAAAAACTCACATCGAGTACAAAAGCCTGTATTATTCCTGGGATTTTAACGGCTCGTTTCGGCTTAACGACTGATGTTGAGGCTATTATTCAGAAAACTGGCCTACCTTATGCCACCATGTTTATGGATAAAGGGGTATTAAGCGAATCTAACTCTCAATATATGGGGATTTATAATGGAAAACTAATGAACCCTGATGTGCGAGAATTCGTCGAGAGCTGTGACTGTGTTATGGGGATCGGTGCAGTATTAACGGACTTCAACACCGGCAGCTTTACCGCAACGATTGCCCCTGAAAGCTGTATTAACATTCTTTCTGACCATGTGAAAGTGGGTTCCGCTATCTACCCGAATGTATTGATGAAAGATGTGTTAGATAAATTAAAAGAACTTGCGCCCTCACTTAACCATGCCGGGCTCAAAGCTCAAGGATTAGGATCACCGCAGCAAGGTGAAAATGGCCAAATTACCGCCTCATATTTGTACCCTCGCCTAGAAAAAATGTTCCGTAAGGACGACATTATTATTGCAGAAACGGGAACAGCATCTATGGGGTTAGGTTTTGCTTTATTACCTGAAAATGCACAATTTCACAACCAAACATTATGGGGATCTATCGGCTGGGCAACTCCCGCAGCCTTTGGTGCAGCAATTGCAGAGCCACAGAAGCGAGTTATTTTAGTGACTGGGGAAGGTTCTCACCAACTCACGGCCCAAGAGATTAGCCAGTTTGCCCGCTTTGGTTTAAAACCGATTATTTTCGTCCTAAATAATGATGGCTATTTAATTGAACGACTTCTGTGTAAAAATCCTGAAGCCTATTACAACGACTTACCCCAATGGAATTATGCACAGCTCCCCGCCGCATTAGGTTGTAATGATTGGTATTGTCAGCGTGTAACCAACTGCAATGAATTAGACAATGCGATTAAGCAGGCCGAACTATCGAACCATGCGGCCTATATTGAGGTAGTTATGGATAGATATGCCGCATCTGAGCTTGCAGAAAAACTTGGTAAATCAGTAGCATCTTTATATTCATTTTAAATTGACAAATTATGGCAGCCATTGCGCTGCCAATGTCTTTATGATGTAAATACCAGCCCTACATCGTTTCGTGATTGGTGCAATATTTTTGAGACAATTAATGCTAATTCAAGCAATTCATCGCATTTAGCATGGTTTTTACTAGCAATTTGCTCACGAAAGAATGCAAACTCATAGACCATATGATTGATTGTTGCATCCCGAGATACGTTGGATATTTCCCCATCAATACAAACCTCAACTGACTGGCAGAGGCTTGGGGCTCCCGTGATACAAATATGCCCTTTAGTACCTTGAATAATAAAGTAGCCAGGGCTCGCCGAATCTTTCGCTCCCACACACGATGCAACTGAATGCTCAAAATGGGCCGTTAGCACCCCTGATGTATCAATTCCATTAAACCCTTTATTACAAATATAGTGGCTACTATTGGGTGCTCCCATCAAGGCTGATAACAAATAAATGTTATATAAATTAATATCATAGAGCGCACCGCCTGCTTGCTGTGGGTCAAAAGCAGCATGAATACGGCCTTGCAAATAGTCATTGTATCGACTTGAATATTGGGAATAATTACCGTGAATCACTTTGATTTCACCTATTTTATCAATGTTTTGCTTGATAAAGTGAAATTCAGGGGTATGAATAGACGTAATGGCTTCAAACAAAAAAAGCCCCCTAGTCTGTGAAATGGAAATTAACGCCTGCAACTGTTGCCAATTTGGTGTAAACGGTTTTTCGCATACCACATGTTTGTCAGCCATTAATGCATCAAAGGTATACTGATAATGTAAATGATTTGGCAAACCTATGTATATCACCTCAACATCAGGGTCTTGTAACAACTTTTGATAATCAGTATACAACTTTGCTATACCGAATTGTTGGCAAATAACCTGTCCCTTTTCAATACTTTCCGCCCGAACACACAGTGCGACTAGCTCTATCCCTTGCACCTGTATTAAAGCATCAAGAGCCGACATGATTATTTTTCCAGAACCGACCAGCGCTAGTTTCATCTCTATTATCCATTAAGAAAAGTGAATTTCATTTTGCCATAAGGCTCATTATTTAAGAAATGCCTTCGATGCTTTTTGATAACCTCTGCCATTTCCGTATTTTCCCCTTAAAAATTCAATAAAAACGACGCATTTTTTCACTGGAGGTTCTTTTATTTATTGCTGGTGTACTAACCAATTTCACTAGGTGAACCAAATAACCGCCATAAATGACGATTAGCTTCCCATTTACAATAATTTCTATTCACGTTGTAAGCAAAACTTTCTCATTTCACGTTTTATATAACCAATTGTTTTATCTTATAAATATTTTATTTCTCTTTTTTTTCACTGACATAAACCTTTTTAAAACCCTAACTCACATCACAATTTATTAACAACTCTCTTGAATCATTTTTTATTATTCTCCATGCTAATTTTATTAAATAAACCAATGGTTTACTGTATAAACCAACCGAGGTTAAGATGAAAGAGAATATTGTCACTGCCGTTGATGATGCTTTATTGTTATTGATGCTATTAGGTGAAAAAAACAATCTTGGATTAAGTGAACTTGCACGCTTATCTGGCATGAATAAATCCAAGGTATACCGTTTATTATGCACGTTAGAAAACCGTCATTTCGTGCAAAAAAATGAAAACCCAGTGACCTATCATTTAGGCCATCAATTATTAAGCTTGGGGAATTGCGCTCGCCAGCAAATAAACTATATCCAAGTCGCAGAAGTTGAAGCAGAGCAACTCCGTCAACGTTTTGATGAAAACATTCAAATGCGTATACGTGACAACGGTGAAATTTTACAAGTTCTTCATAAGCCATCAGGGCAATCACTTCAAGTACGCAGTGAAGCTGGCAATCGCCGGCCGTTAGGATCTGGAGCGTCAGGCAGAGTACTATTGGCTTACTCCCCTAAAGATGTTCAAGCACATTTTATTGAAAAGAACCCCTCAATTGAAAAATCAATTGCCACCATACGCTCACAAGGTTTTGCCATTACCCGAGGCGAATTAACCGCAGGTATCGGTGCTATTGCCGCACCTATCTTTTCACAACACGGGGAATGCATTGCTTCACTGAGCATTAGCTTACCACTAAGCCGTTTTTCTGATGAAAAAGAACAAGATATGACTGAACAACTGCTTCTGTCTGCTTTACGCATATCAAGGCAGCTCGGTTACGACTCATAATTAATACAATAAAAGAGACAACACCATGCAACCAACAAACAACACTATACAAACTCCATCGTCACCACCAGGCTGGCAAATGAATCCAGTTTTAGTAATGTTAACTATTGTTATCATTGCCTTTTTAATGACTTATTTTGTTAATTCAGGCCAATATGAGCGCGATGGTAAAAAAGTCATTCCGGACTCTTACCAAACTATCACTAAAGACATCACGTTAGAGCAATTATTAGGTACTGAAAAATCAGAAGAAGGTACTGCCGCTCCCGTCAGTTTACCTCAACTGTTTAAAGCGATCCCCGAAGGAATTGTTAAACAATCACCGCTTATTTATATGGTTCTATTCATCGGAGGAATGTTTGGAATTCTCAATAAAACAGGGGCAATAGAATCAGGGTTAGAACGGTTGCTTCACGTCACCCGAGGCAATATCTATTTGTTGATCCCTTTCTTAATGATTGTATTTTCCATGGGAAGTACCTTTATGGGGTTAGCCAAAGAGTACCTTTTGGTTATTCCCATGGTTATTGCCTTAGTGAAACGCGTTGGGTTGAATGAACTTATTGGGCTTGCCATTGTAGCGATTGCGGTTAAGGTAGGATACCTCGCCTCCATCACCAATCCATATGCACTTTCTATCGCACAACCGCTTGTTGGTCTACCGGTTTTTAGTGGTTTAAGTATGCGGATTGCAGCGTACCTTATTTTTATTACACTCGGTATTTTATTTGTTTTCTATAGCATTCGTAAAACGACACTCACAAGCTATGTGGTTGAAGAACATAATCAAACCACACAATTAACCCATCGTCATAAACTTATGTTAATTGTCTTAGCTATCGGTGTTGCATTTTTAGTCTATGCCTCTAATCGCTGGCATTGGAAAAATAATGATTTATCTGCTTACTATTTATTCTTAAGTGTCATTTTAACTTTTTGTAGTGGTTTAACTGCAAGTGCCGCCGCTAACGCATTTGTCAGTGGAATGAAAAAAGTCCTCATCGCAGGAGTGTTAATTGGGTTAGCGACAGCGGTCGAAATTATTCTTTCTCAAGGTAAAATTCTCGATACCATTATTCATCAATTAGTTGGACTAGTCGGTAATCACGGTCCTTATGTTTCATCATATAGCATGTTTATTTCTCAACTATTATTAGACATTGCCATTCCATCAACTTCTGGGCAAGCCGCTGTCACAATGCCAATTTTAGGCCCCGTTGGTGAAATTTCTGGTGTTTCTCCTCAAACAACCGTTTTTGCATTTTTAATGGGTAATGGGCTGACTAACATGATCACACCAACATCCAGTGGGTTATTAATCTTCTTAGCTACGGCAGGCGTAAGTTGGACTACTTGGGCGAAGTATATTTTACCGCTATTTTTAATTTTTATGGCAATCAGTATCGGCTTACTGACTATCGCCGTGACCATAGGGTATTAATAAAATGGATATGAAGAATTACCGGATAAAAATGCGTGATGGAATAATGCTATCTACTGATGTTTATTTTCCACAAACTCAATCAACTACGTCTTTTCCCGTTATTATCGAGCGAACCCCCTATGATAAAAGCGCACCTTCTCGTTCGGAAAAAACGGTATCAGGCCAGCAAATAACACGCCAAGAAATGGCGAAATACTTCAATGAGTATGGTTTTATTGTTGTGTATCAGGATTGCCGTGGACGCTATGAGTCCGAAGGAAAGTTCACAAAATATATTAATGAAGCCGAGGATGGTTTTGATACATTACAATGGATTATGGAAAAACCCTGGTGTAATGGCAAAATAGGTTCAATGGGCCTCTCTTATGCCGCTCATACACAATTAGCCATGGCGTGTCTAAACCCTCCAGGTTTACACACGATGGTGCTGGATTCCGGTGGATTTGCCAACGCCTATCAATGTGGGATCCGTCAAGGAGGCGCTTTTGAACTCAAACAAGCTACTTGGGCATTTAAACAAGCTAAACTAAGCCCAGTCGCCCAGCAATCTCCCGATATTTTAGCTGCACTCGAACAAGAAAATATCCATGAATGGTTCACAACAATGCCATGGTATCAAGGACAAACATTGCTTAAACACGTCCCTGAATATGAATCGTATTTATTTGAACAATGGGAAGAAGAGTGTTTTTCCGATTATTGGCAGAAAATCGGCATCTATGCTGAAGGATATTATGACCAAATACCTGATATCCCAGTATTATTCATGTCCAGTTGGTATGATGCCTATGTCAGTTCAACATTAGATAACTATCATGCATTTGTTACTAAAAAACAATCACCTCAAAAATTAATCATGGGCCCTTGGCTCCATGGTGACCGCAATATCACTCATAGTGGTGACGCAGAGTTCGGTTATATCGCCGCATTTGATAACAATGTCAGTGAAAGTTGGCTTTCTTGCCGGTTGAACTGGTTTGAAGCTCACTTAAAAGATGAAAACTCCAAAAACAATCATGAAGATGTAACAATATTTATGATGGGTGGTGGAAGCGGTAAACGTAACCAACAAGGGCGTATAGAGCATGGTGGAAAATGGCTTAACTGCCATCAATGGCCTTTAGCAAATACTGAAAAAACTGCATATTATCTGTGGCCAGATAACACATTATATCTTCACCCCTACACTAAAACAGCCTCAATATCCTATTGTTATGACCCTAAGCACCCAGTCCCTACCATTGGCGGAGCCTTAACTTCAGGCCAACCGATATTTTGGGGAGGAGCTTTTAACCAACGTGAATTACCGCAATTTTTTGGTAGCAAACAAAATAACCTACCTCTTTCTGCCCGTTGTGATGTCTTAGTTTTCGAAACGGAAGAATTGCAAACAGATGTCTGTTTAGCCGGTGAAATAGAGGTGTCACTTTGGATCAGTAGTGATGCTTTAGATACAGATTTTACTGCAAAGCTTATTGATGTTTACCCACCTAGTGCCGATTACCCACAAGGTTATGCCATGAATATTACAGATGGCATTATTCGTTGCCGTTTTCGGCATGGATATGAGAAAAAGGAATTATTAACACCAAATGAAATTGTCGAAGTGAAAATTAAGCCCTTTGCCTGTGCAAATCGTTTCGCAAAAGGGCACCGTATCCGATTAGATATTTCTAGTAGCAACTTCCCTAAGTATGACTTCAATACAAATACAGGTAAAACTATCGCAGGTGACAGAACATGGAAAATAGCCTGTAATAGCCTACATTTTTCTAGTGAGCACCCGTCAAAAATTATTTTGCCGGTGATCAACGAGGCTTAAACTATTATTAGCTAATAAACTATTTGCCCACTTTAGCTGCCAACAGCGCTAAAGCGGGCTACATGAGAAGATAATTATTCCGCTTGAACCCAAAACACACCATCACCTTCTAAGGCAGTGAACGTTTTATGTAAGTAATCGCTATCCGCTTGCGGGTCAAGGTCTGCAAAAAGTTCCGGATGGATGAATTTTGCAATCGCTTCCACTGCAATAATATTGAATGGCGTATCGTAATATTGCTGATAGAGCGCCAATACTTGCTTGTTTTTGAAAGCCGATAATGAACGAAATTTAGGGCGATCCATTAGCTTATTCAAGCGGGCTAAAGACCTTTGTTTATCCCCCGTATAACCTAATGGCACAGAGGCGCTACCTTTGCGAGTACTGTCCCAATCAGCGGCAGTCATTAAATAATAATCAGGGTTACTGTGAATCAGTTGTTCTTCACTGATTTCCCCACCCATGCCAATACTAAACCATTGCGAACCGAGGTTATTTCCCCCTGCCGTTTCAACAAACTCACCAAAATTGCCATTACCAAAGGTTTTACAGCAATAATCTTCCCCTTGAATACCAGCGGCCCGTTCAATAAATACACTTGGGCGTTGCTCTTGACTAAGTTTAGCCACTCTTGAACGGATTAAGTCTAACTTTTGCTGGTAAAACTGATTAAATGCTTGCGCTTGTTGTTCCTCACCAAATACTTGGCCCAATAACGTCATACTCGGCAGAGTGTTTTTCAGTGGATATTGTCTGAAATCGATAAAAATGACAGGTAAGCCACTTTTTTCCAATAATGATAAAGTGCCATTTTCTGTGAGCTTACTCTTTAAGCCAATATCAAAAATGAGTAAATCTGGCTGTGCAACCAACGCTTTCTCAACGCTAAAGTCCGTTGTATACGGGTTTGGGAAAACAGGGATCTTGCTTAATTCTGGGAATTTTTTACTATAAGCCACACTCAGGTCAGGCGCTTTTTTTATTAACGCATCATCCCAAGCAATAATCCCTTTTAGTGGATCTTGTGGATGTAATATATTCAGCGCAACCAAAACGCGGCTATCTGCCAGCATCACTCGAGATACCGGCGCATTGACGGTTACGTCCCTACCCGCTATATCCGTCACCGTGATAGGTGCGGATAAGCTACTAGTCGAAAATAGTAGGCTAACTACGCCAAGAATCAGCACGAATATATTGATAATTTTTCTCATTATCATTGTTTTGCCTTGTATTTATTAAAATTTTACGGATGCTTGAACATAGTAAGTTCTTGGCTGCCCCACATAGATACCATAATTATTATCAGTAGAACGTGTAAAATAGGTTTGATCAAAAAGATTTTTAATACCAGCAGATAACGTTAAATCAGATAAACTTTTACCAAAATGGTACTCACCTCGTGCATCCCATACCATATAACCGGGGATTGTTCCGTATCGACCATCCGCACTGGGTTTTGTTACATAATGGCTTGATGTTCCTGGCGATTCTTGGGTAGATTGCGCATAGGTATTTAAGTTCCATACCCAATTCCCCGTTTCATAACGGCTACCTGCGGTAAAGACCTGTCGTGAATAAAACGGTAAATCTTTATGGGCAAAGTCACCTTTTTTACTAACCGCTTTCGTGTAGGTATAGGTGCTGTATACACTGATACCATCCAATTTATCGCTCAGGTCAGACAGGTTATACCTTGCCGCCAATTCCACACCTTGGTGAGTTGTGGCGCCCAAATTTGTCCAACCCGTTGTATTTTCAACATAAAGCAGTTGGTCATCAAAATCGATATAGAATAAGGTCGCCTCAAGGGATAGCGCGGTATTATCGTATTTAGTCCCCACTTCGTAGTTATGGGCTTTTTCTGCACTTAACCCATTCGCAGGGGAATTCCCAACCCCTTTAGTATTCAATTGAAAGTACTGTAAACTGCCGAATGACGTACTCGCATTGGCAAATAGCTTCCATTCATCATCAATATGATAGATCACGGCCAGCGCAGGAAGTGGTTCGCTATAGCGCTTACTTCTATTTTGGTTTTTAAAACTATCATTTAAATGAATATTAATGTTCTCATAGCGGATCCCGGGGATCACTGTCCAGTTGCCAACATCAATAGTGTCATCAAGATAAATCGCATGGGCTTCTGTTCCACCCGATGTGTGTTGATAATAATCATTGGTACTCGGCCGCGAACTTTGAGTACCCGTTTGGTACCAATTTGAACGGTAAGCTTTTTCGTCTGCGGTCTCATTTAAATAGCGATACCCCACTGTTACTTCGTGTGAAATATCATTAAAACGGAATAATTGCGAATAACTCGGTTCAATGGCATAAGCGGTATAGTGACGAGGGTAAGAAACTAAACGCCTTTCATTCGCTTTATCTTTATGCTCACTTTCTATGTAACTACCCCGATAACTTTTACTAAACCATGTCATTAACTCAAATTGCTTGTCATCTTCTTCATGTTTGTATTTCAATGACATATCTTGTCGATTGCCTTCAAAACGGTCATAAGACCGTGTTGATTGGAAAGGGTCCGCATTATATTGCGCTTGAGTCAACCCTCCAGGCATACCTGACATCGCATGATAGTAATGAAAATTAGCCAGTAGTTCGTCGTTATCTGTTATGGCATAACGGGTTTTTAAAATCAGGTCATCAATATCAGTATTATCGTTGCTTTTACGGTAGCCTTGCCCGTGTAACCCTGAATACAGCAATAGCGCTCCCGCTGAATCATCCGCTTTTGAGCCTCCCACGGACGCATCCACCAGTGTCTTTAGCCCTCCCGTTTTAGCTCCTTGAGTTTGTAGCGAAACACCCCCAGAAAAGTCTTTCGGGATAGGCTTAGTCACAAAGTTAATTACGCCACCCACATTTTGCGGCCCATAACGCACAGAAGCCCCTCCACGGATCACATCAATAGATTCAATACTACCTAGTGATAATGGTGACATCGACAACTGAGGTTGACCATAAGGCGCAGCGGCTAATGGCATACCATCGAGTAAAATCGTTGAACGCGGTGAAAGACGTGAGGTTAACCCTCGTACCCCTACATTTAAGGAAACATCGCTCCCCCCTGTCCCATTACTTTCGCGTACCTGCACCCCTGGGATCCCTTTTAAAGCATCCCCAATGGTTTCACTGCCTAATTCTTTAATTTGCTGTTGAGATCTTACTGTCCGAGCACCTGGGTGATTAAATACCACCTCACCATCTTCAGTATTTTCAAGCCAATTGCCTGTAACTGTAATTTGATCATTTTTTGAATTATCAACAGCGAAAACATGATAAGGCGCTAATGCAGCTGAAATTGCTAATGGTATGAGTAACTTGCTAGTTTTTAAATTCATAAGGGATACGTAACAAAGGAGATTAAGAGTAATAATGATAATTAGAATTATTACAGATAATCAACTTAATTTACTATTTATTTTGAAATTACTCTAGCTTAATTCCTTATTATATAAAGGGTTATTGTTTTTGATTTAGAATGAAAAGAACTGAAGAAAACTAAAAAATCCGAGGGAAAATTTCCCCTCGGAGCATATTACTTAACGACATCATATGGTTAAAAGCAAAACAGATAATATTTCGCTTCTAATAAGAACTAACCGCCTAGTGAGAAAAACACTACCCGACCAACTCCCTCGCCAACAAAAATACAGAGTGTTGCCAGTGACATCACGAATGTTGCATTCACATTGTGCCCATTTTTTTGACACAGTAAACGACCAACAAACAATACCCCTAATGCAATAAGTATAATTCTAACAATACTTAAGTTCACTAAACCATCAGGGAGTTCACGTGGCGTCATTCCCATATAAATCGGCTCTCCCATATTCCCTAGCAGAGATAATGCGCCCAGTAACATAAGTAAAATTCCTATAACACCAATACCTAGCGCAATTTTGACCACACGTTTTAATTGCGCTTCTTTGCCATGGCGACGTAAAGAACCTACCAGTAATAATGCCGCAACTACACCACCAAGCAATAACACCGCGCCAAAGAAACTGGCGTAGGTAAATAAACCATTCCAGAGGTTAAACAAGGTGTTAGCGTATAATGCTGACATTGCATACATATAGATAATACCGGCTAACGCACTCAGCAGCAGTAGCAACGCATTCGCATTTTGTTTAAGCAATAGCAGTGCGATACTGAAAAACAAGAGCGCCATATAGATTGCCGTCGCCCACACTTCACGGCTCATCCATGAGGTCGACACATGCAACATGGTGTAAAACATGTGTAGCGGGTTCCCCATATGAAATAGTGAGCCTAACAACCCAACACAGCCCAGAATAAAACTTGCTAAAATAGGCAGTTTAATAAACTGGACGCTTTGTCGGTTATTTCCGCCTTCAAGTACACGAAAATAGCACACCAATGAAACTAGCAAGCACCCTACAGAAGCTTGCATAAATAAGGTGAAAACCACCAATGGAAATTCATGCATGATAATTCTCCTTATCCTTTTGTACCGACAACCAGGTTCGGTTTGGTAATACTTGAGCTAGGTAACCCTGCAATATCTGCATTCGAGCCATATTTTTTACGTAACTCACTAATTAGACCGAATTCAATCGCACGCATAGGACAAGAATCAACACACATTGGATTCCCGCCCTTTTCACGAAGATCAAGACAAGTGTCGCACTTAGTCATCATTCCAATACTGGCATCGAACTGAGGTGCCTCGTATGGACAAGCCCATGTGCAATAGCGGCACCCCACACATTTATCATGGTCGACTAATACAACCCCATCTTCTTCTCGTTTATGCATTGCGGTGGTAGGGCAATGGCTGACGCATTGCGGGTCATCACAATGGTTACAGGCAATAGACAAATGCCAAGTCCGAGGACGTGGATATTCACCTACTTCAATATCATACACACGACGAAAGTTGCGCCCGACCTCAAGATCATTTTTGTCTTTACATGCAACAACACAGGTTTTACAACCAATGCAAGTGGCAACATTAATATAAAATCCAACTTGTTTATCCATTTCTTATTGCCCCCTAAAAAATAATACGCTGTGGAATTGCAGCATCTGGAACTAGCTGGTCCCCATGCCATTTTTCGATATTACATAGCATCGTGTTCCACCCTGACGTCCCAAGCCCTGTAGGGACTTGAATGGTTAGCGTATTGTCGGCTCCCGCCATATCTATCCCTGTTTTTTCATCAACATTTGTCCAACTTCCATGTGGTAATGCCACCACACCCGGCTTCATCGTTTGTGTCACCAATGCGGGACGCACAATTTTTCCCTGTGGGCTCGTTATCAACACAGTTTCACCGTGTTTAATACCTAAACGTTTAGCATCAGACGCATTGATATAAATTGGACTTGGCCACTGTTCACGCAACCAAGGCACGTTATCAAGCGTGCTGTGAGAGCGACGTAAGTAGTGTGGGTTATAGATTTGGAATGGATAATCCCCTTTTTCCTTCTTCGAGAAGTCGCTAAAACTTGCCTCATAACCGCTCGCGGATGGGATATATTCAGGAATTGGAGGTAATTTCGTCCAACCACATTCATCGGCTTTTTCGACTAATGTTTGGCAGTAAATTTCGAACTTACCACTCGGTGTTGGTCGTGGATTGGCTTGAGGGTCGCGAATAAAATCTTCATAGGCAATATAACCATAGTTATCACCAGAAGTACGCTTGACTTGGTATTTCCCAACAGTAAGAAATTCGTTGAGGGTAATTCGGCCTTGCTGTGGCTTACCTGTTACTTGCCATTCATCAATATCCGCTTGGGTAATGGTGATTAATGGCTCTGTCGTCTTACCATCTTCACCAATAATCGTTGCGCCATTGAGTTTATTAAAAAATTGTTGTTTTTCCGAAACAGGAAAAACCTCATCGACATAAATCCCCAGACGTTTACCTATTTCTTTGGCAATCCACTGGTCACTTCTCGCCTCATAAAGTGGCGGAGTTACATTCACCGCAGCTATAATAACTTCGCGGTTACTTGGATTTAATATGGTTCCTTCTCGTTCCCACTCTGTCGTCACGGGTAAGACAATATCCGAATATTTAGCACAAGTATGTGGAACATATGCTGCAGTTACAATCAGTTCCACATCTTTACGATAAGCTTCAACACTTTGCGAAATATTAGCTCGTGTTTGCAGTGTCGCATTAAACGGGTGAATTATCATTTGGATATTTGCATCGACATCCCCTACACCACGTTGGCGGAATCTTTTCTCTAATAATGCACGGTTAAGCTCATTGTGATTAATTTTCAAGCTAACCGGGTTTGGG
Organism: Providencia sp. PROV116; assembly: GCF_028482485.1. NCBI lineage: Bacteria > Pseudomonadati > Pseudomonadota > Gammaproteobacteria > Enterobacterales > Morganellaceae > Providencia > Providencia sp. PROV116. The sequence continues at coordinate 262,551 of NZ_JAMPQO010000002.1, forward strand.
ATTGAAGGTAACCCACTTGCTCCGGCCATTACGAGCCGCGTGCCATTATTTCCAGCTGCGAAGTGGCAGCTGACCCCAGTCATGCGACCAGGCCTTCCCATATGGCCAGTCATAAAGCCTAATGTTGAGAATGCTTGCACCCATCCTTCACCGTTATGGATCCGAGCAGGCGCCCAACCGGTAAGCAATGCGACTCGGTTAGTGCCGCCGATTTCACGCGCTAACTTGCGAATATCGCTAGCTGACAGACCACAAATATGAGAGGCCCACTCTGGTGTTTTCGGCTCCCCCGTGTAGGTGCCTAACAGATAATCTTTGAAGTTACCTTTTGGATCAGCGCCAGCTGGCATATTATTTTCATCAAAACCAACCGTGCAACGACGTAAGAAATCCCAATCAATCAATGGGTTGTCAGGGCTATCCATTTCTAATAACGCAGACATGATACCCAGAGCTAAAGCATGGTCAGTACCGGGGTTGATGGGGTACCAGTCTGCATCCATTAACTCTGCCGTGGTCGTATAACTTGGGTCAATACTAATAAAGCGCGCTCCCGCTTTTTTCGCTTGATAGTAATTATAGGTTGGGCTACCAGGGCTACTCCACGCCGGGTTTGCTCCCCACATCACAATTAGCTGGGAGTTACGCATATCAAAGCGATCATTGGTACCAAACGTATAAAACCCTTCAAGCAACCCTAAATGGGCTGGTGTTTCAAACCATGCTCCCCATGAGGTTGTCCCCCAATCGCCAACAAATCCCCCAGCTTTCGCATAAACGTTTTGGATATCAACACCATTACCGCCAGTGATCCAAATCGATTCATTCCCATATTTTTCTTTAATACGTTTCGATTCTGATGCCACAATATCTAATGCTTCATCCCAACTGATGCGTACCCATTGGTCTCGGCCTCGCAAGCTTTTATCTCCACCACCGGGAGCCCAGCCTTTACGCTTCATTGGATATTTTAAGCGATCTGCGCCAAAGACTTGTTTACGTTGTGAACGGCCACGTAAACAACCTCGTTGTTGTGGGAAATCAGGTGAGTCCGCAACCACATCATCGGTTTTTTGCCTAACAACTACGCCATCAACCACCAATGCTTTATTAACACAGCGACCACCACAGTTATGCCAGCAGGCCACGGGCTTCCATTTCCCTTGAGTGACCGCATCAGTTGCTTGCTCAACCGCTTTTTCTTCCTCAGGTGTTGCCGCATATAATTGCTTACTCAGCGGTAACGTAGCCATCACTGATGCCGCCGATGTCCAAGCTATAAATGAACGGCGACTCAAGGCTATTTTTTGTCTTTCTGACATTGCTCTTACCTCTTCATTTTGTTTATTATTATAAATTGACTAATTCATTGATTTTTTTAATATCATTGCGTAAGAAAAGCTCAACTAATGAACTTAATTGACGATAGAATAATGTGTCTGCATGGTTATGCATTGAGCGGCAAAATGGCGTAATAAACGCCAATAAATGGGTATTTAAAAATGTGGCAGACCCGAGCAACAACGCGTTTACGTTAACCCAATCAACGGTTTCATTTTCGCTATCAATAAGTTCAGTAATACGCAGGCTTAAATGCCACATAAAATCCAACTCATAACCAATATGGTCAGCGGCTTCCCTATCCCCTTCCGGTAAATGAACGCCATACTGTTCATAAAAGGATTTCACTGCTGAGGTACTTTCTTGAAATAACAGTTTGTCACGGGAAACATAAGTTGACTCCCATGGCGCTGCTGGCGGGGCTTCAGGGCCAATAAATAAGCGAGTAAAATCCCAATGCAAGTTTTCAAAACTCTCAGTATTGGCTTGTAGCTGCCTATTGCTTAAGTCTTTATGCATGTCATTTATGGCATTTCTCATCGCGGGTAATGCTTCATCACAGGGAAATAACAGCAACCCTGAGTCTCTCAAATAATTTAATAACTCTGGCGTTGGCTCTTCCATAAATAAACGCCGTAATACGTCATAAGCAAATTGACGCGCATACAGAAAATCTAAAATTTGGTCGTCATTAGTCATAAATGTATCCCTACAGGTCAGTCAGTAAAAATTCAGCGGGTGTAGTGAGTTCAATTTGCACTTCTTTAATTAAAGGATTGCCCTGTTCATCGGGCTCAACAATGTGAGAGGTCAACGCAATAGGTAGTTTGTCTAGCGAGGTTAATAAGTAAATTGCTTCAGGGTTAAATTGCAAAAACCCATGTAACAAATCTTGATAATAAGAAACGCCTGTTTGTTTCAGTAAAACCGCCACCTTTTCACAATCATCACCAAAAACTTTGGCGCTTTTAAAAAAATAATCTTGAGAAGAGAAGAAGTAATGTTTTCCTAATATTTTTTGATTGTGTTCAAAAAAAGCATTACTTTGGTACACTTGCCCCGTATGTTTATTTTCTAAAGAGCAATAATGCACCCCAAGCGATAATTTATTTTCGAGTGCAAAATTAAGCACTCGAAGGCAAGCTAATTCACTCTGTGCAACCGCCAATCCACCAGCATACCAATAGTTGTAATACACCTCATAAGGTGGATTTTTAAGTTCGAAGCCTCGAGCTTGATACGCTTCACTATTTGTTAGTGGGAAACAAAACTCTAATAAATTGATACCATCTATACCAATGTCATCAAGCTGAGTTAATAACTGATACACTTGCTGTTCTGTACCGGGGATCACCGGCATTTCCACCATAACCGCTGGAAAAATTTCACGAGCTAACGCGATGCGGTGCAAAACTTTGGTGATGCGTTCTTTTGAATCATCAATTTTGATACTAAAACGGATTTCTTGTAGACCTGCCTTCGCTAAAGCTAATGCAGTGTTACGGTCTAATGGGTCACCAGCGGTATATAAACGGCTATGAGCCTGAGGTAATTTCTGTTGGACAGCTTGGAAAAATTCGATACTTTCTTGGCGAAAAAGTAGAGGCTCCCCGCCTGTTAGTGCGATATGGGTCAGAGGGTAACCTTGCTCTGCAATTGCATCAACCTCCCCAATCGCATCACGCATTTCTTGTTGATAACCCTGATAGTTTTCTTGATTTGGGTTAAAACAAAAATAACAATCGCGGTGGCATTTTAATGACAAAAATGTCGTATAACTCCCTTCTCCCGTACGACATTGCACGCAAGCACTCGAGAGCCAATTGCAATGTATACTCTTCCCATTATTGGCAAAAATTGCGCCATTATTCTTTATAATTAGTTTGAGTTTCTCAATTTCATGTTGCTGTGCAAAAGGGGCTTCAAAATTAAGGCCATATTCTATGATTGCCTGCTGTGTTTGCTGTTCGATATCCAAATAGCGAATAGCGTAGCGCTTAAATTTTTGATTATTTACTGTCGATATTGTTCTATCAGTAATAGGATAGATCATAAATTTCCCTTCAATTTATGAGCAAACAGTTCCTATTATTCAGTGAATTTTCAATTAGGTTCAGAATGTAAATAATCAATTAATAGACTGTCATTATAATGCCAATAACAATTAGAAATATGCTTATAAATACTCACATCATTACCGAGCAAATTGAAAATAATTTTAAATAAGAAACATTCGCATTATATTATTTTGATTTTTAATTAATATCAGTATAGGTAAGTGACGTAGTATGGTGTTGCGCAGGATCAAAAAAACTTTCCTTTCATTATTTATATATCAAATAATTAGCTATCGCTGTCGTTATGGCTAGGTTATTACTCAATCATGTTCTCATTATATGAGAATTATCTCTTTAAAAATCGCCATATAAAATTCAAATACCTCATTTAATAGCATTCTAAAATAATATTAAACTAACCTTTCAACATTAAAAGAGAGGAAATAATATTTCAATTTGTAAAATTAAACTTCAAAAAATGTTCAGCTATTCATATTTATCATATTTAATTTCTTTTATTTTATAAACCTCTCTAATAAATACAGCATAGTTATTATTTATCTTTTTATCATAATTAAAGATATAATTATAATTCATCGTTAGACACTCCCAACTCGTCACTATCACGCGGTTGGTCATTATCGTCAAAGTGGTAAAGCATAAGTCACCTTAACCGTTTCCATTGGCACCTCCGTCTTTATACTCTGAATGCTGCTAATTTGCGTTAAATGATCTGCATGAAATCGACGATAAGAGGCTAAGTCTTGCGTTACAATACGGATCAAAGCATCACATTCCCCTGCCATTAGATGGCATTCAACGACTTCAGGCATCTGTTTAATGTCTTCAACGAATTGGTTGATGGTCTTGGCATCTTGTGTTTTAAACCAAATACGTGCAAATAAAGAAAGACCGGCTCCAATTTTACTGCCATCCAATACGGCCACATAACGTTTGATAACCCCGGCTTCTTCAAGCAATTTCACACGACGCAGACAAGGGGACGGGGAAAGCCCCACTTCTTTAGCTAATTCAATATTCTGAATTTTTCCATCTCTTTGTAAAATCTGTAAGATGCGTCTATCAATGGCATCCAATTTTAGCCTATTTTCTTTCATTGGTACTCAACCTCAATTTAATATTAATTTTTGATATTAAATACCAATTATTGTTTATTTTAAAGCAATAAAAAAATCCAATATCACTGGATTATCGCTATAATTTTATTGCTACTGGCCAGTTGCGTGAAATAACAATAAACAATAATGAGGAATTGAAATGGAGTTACAGACCTTGCTCTTATTTAGCGCAACCGTAGTCCCTTTAGTCTGCACACCAGGCCCAGATATTCTTTTTATTTCCGCACAAGGATTATCAGGAGGCACCTCTGCTGCCTTGAAAGCTAATTTAGGTATTATACTGGGCTATATGGCGCATGCGATTCTGGCTGCACTTGGTTTAGCGGCGATTGTTGCGGCTTCCCCTATGATTTTCCACACCATTAAATGGGTTGGAGTGACTTATGTCACTTATCTTGCTATCCGCATGGTGTTATCTGCGATGAAAGCGGGAGACTTAAAAATTCAAACGGTGTCAACAAAGGCAGTAATAGCTAAAGCATTTCTGACGAGCTTTCTTAACCCTAAAGGGTTATTGGTGTACTTCGCTATTTTGCCGAATTTCATTAAGCTGACAGAAAGTGTGGCAGTTCAGTCTTTGATACTTTCAGCTGCTTTTATACTTTCGTGTGTCGTAATCTATGGTGTGATAGGTGCATTATTTGCTTCCATGCATAATAAGCGAACTTATAATGATAAAAAACGCCGTATAACCGAGGGGGTTGCAGGCGGTATGCTAACACTCGCTGCTATTGGTTTAGCTACTAGTTAGCGAGGCAATAATTCAATCCAGATTAACTTGCTATCGGTGCTAAGTGGTTTTATCACCCCTTCACCGATATCAGGTAGCCACCAGGCTCCTTGTCCTTGCGCCATAAGATGGCAATTTGCGCCTGAAATTTCCCATTCACCATTGAGCACATAGACTAACCCTGCTTGGTTAGCTGGTAATTTACAATCTCCAGTGATGAAGTAGTTTTTAACCGCCCACCTATCATCTAGAAAAATAAAATTCATTAACTTAACTGATGGCTTTGGGACTTTTACCACACAAAATTGCTGGGCTGAAAATTGGACATGATCACCTGCATGCTCTAATCGGCACTCAAATGCTTTGGTATCGGTTAACAGAAGCGGCTGGTCATTCAACAATACTGCCAACCTTTCTCCTTCCGCATAACGTTTTAAATAGCTCTCTTGCTCAATGGTTGCAATACTTGCGCGTAGTGAATAGTCCGATGCTACTGGCCAGCAAAATACTTCTTGGCTGGCCCCCCCGCCATCATGCCAATCCAGGATAGGTAACTCCATTGTGTCAAAACATTTTATTTTCACATTACCTCCCATTTATTGCTGCTAACACATTTAGATTTATACTTAGATTGGCAAAGTTAATCTTTCAAGGCAATGAATTAACAATGATAATGTGACTAATCACGCCTCTCATTGATTAAAAAGTGACATAAACGGCCTAAAGTTTTCATTGCTTCTTCAACCCTTTCACTCCATGTAAACGATGCATTAAGACGAAATGCATGATTAAACTGATCACTGGTGGAAAACATACTTCCCGGTGCGATGCTGATCCCCTCTTTTAGTGCGAGTTGGTACAAACGAATAGCATTAAATGGCGGTTCAAATTCTAGCCATAAAAAATACCCACCTTTTGGTGTATTAACTTTTACTGACTGAGGCATGTATTTTGCTATTGCACTCAACATTTGGTGCTGACGTTGTTCCATCGTTAAACGCAGTTTACGAAGGTGGTTATCATATCCCCCTAATGATAAGTACTCAGCAATAGCTAATTGCGTGGGAACGCTAGCAGAAACGGTGCTCATCATTTGTAAATGTTGAATTTTTGTCGCGTGTTGACCCGCGGCAACCCAACCCACTCGATACCCTGGCGCTAAACATTTCGAAAACGAAGAGCAATGAAAGAAATTTCCTTTAGTATCTAGTGCCTTTGCGGGTATTGGCTGTTTGTTACCAAAATAAAGTTCCCCATAGACATCGTCTTCAATTAATGCAATTTGCTGCTTATTCAGGATATCGACCAATCGTTTTTTGTTCGTTTGCGGCATCGTACCGCCTAATGGATTTTGATAATGTGTCATCAGCCAACAGGCTTTAATTGGATATTTGCTTGCAATATCCTCTAGCGCGTCAAGATCAATACCAAATAGCGGGTCTGTTTTAATAGCAATTGCCTTGAGTTTTAACCGTTCAATTGCCTGAAGTGAACCATAGAATGCAGGTGATTCGATAACGACCCAATCCCCGGGCTGAGTGACTGATTGTAAGCTCAGAACTAAAGATTCCATGGCTCCTGCTGTAATCACGATTTCATCAGGAGCAACATGGATCCCTTGAGTTGCATAACGCTGAGCAATGTTTCGACGCAGTTGTTCATTACCAGGCGGCAAATTAGCTGGTGTATTAAATTTCGATAAGCGCCTAGCGACAGACGCGAGTGATTTCGCGAGTTTTGGGTCATCTAATAAGGCGGGCTCTGGAAATGCGGAGCCAAATGGGATAATATTCGGGTCCTTACAAGCTTGTAAGACACCAAAAATAGAGGCGTTAATCTCTACATTTTCATTCAAATGTAGCCCTTTACCTCCTTTTGCGGCAGCAAATGCGTTATTGCGGTTTGCCACGTAATACCCTGATTGCGGGCGAGCAACGACCCATCCTTGGCTTTCAAGCAACTGATATGCTTGCACAACAGTCATTAAACTTAAACCAGACTGTTTAACACTTTCCCTCAATGAAGGTAATCTGTCGCCCACTTGCCAGATATTGTCTTCAATTTGCTGACGAATTTGCGCTGCTAATTGTTCGTATCTCGTCATAGCCGCCTCAACTGTTATAGTTAATATCTCAATAATTGTTACTATTATAGTTTATCGTCTCATGTTCTACTTATCCACACATTCACCTGACTTTTTTTTAACTATAAGCACAAAACATTTTTCGTTGGATGGCGATTATTTTGCACTCAGGTGTGAGCAATCTCTTTTGCTAAGGATTAGCGCCTCAATTGCTCTCATCAAAACGTTGAATGTTGTGTGTCATTAACATATCCACTCAGGGGTCAATATGTTTGGACTAACTGCGCTGGAACTTGCCCGTATACAATTTGCGTTTACGGTCTCGTTTCATATTATTTTTCCTGCCATTACGATTGGGCTCGCAAGTTACCTTGCGGTGCTACAAGGTTTATGGCTTAAAACTCGTGATGAAGACTATATAAAACTGTTCCATTTTTGGTCGAAAGTTTTTGCGGTTAATTTCGGAATGGGTGTTGTTTCTGGTTTGGTCATGGCATACCAATTCGGCACTAACTGGAGCTTTTTCTCAGATTTTGCGGGAGGTATTACAGGGCCATTACTCACTTATGAGGTTCTTACGGCCTTCTTCTTAGAAGCTGGTTTCCTCGGTGTTATGTTGTTTGGGATGAACCGTGTAGGTGAAAAATTGCATTTCTTCGCTACTTGCATGGTTGCGCTAGGAACGATTATTTCCACATTCTGGATTTTGGCCTCCAACAGCTTTATGCAAACACCACAAGGCTTTGAAATTATTGATGGACGCATTGTTCCCGTTGATTGGTTTGCCGTTATTTTCAACCCCTCTTTCCCTTATCGATTACTGCATATGACTACAGCAGCTTTCCTTGCTGCAGCATTTTTTATTGGGGCTTCCGCCGCTTGGCACTTGCTCAAAGGCAACAAGTCCAGTGCCATGAAAAAAATGTTTTCCATGTCCCTGTGGTTGATTTTAGTTTTAGCCCCTGTTCAAGCTTTAATCGGGGATGCTCACGGCCTAAACACACTTAAACATCAACCGGTTAAAGTGGCTGCAATGGAAGGTCACTGGGAAAACAAACCCGGAGAAGCCACTCCGCTGATCTTGTTTGGTATTCCAAACCAAGAAAAGGAAAAAACAGAATTCGCTATCGAAATCCCTTATTTAGCAAGCCTGATTTTAACACACAGTATTGATAAACAAGTCCCCGCGCTAAAAGAATATGCCCCAGAAGATAGGCCTAACGTGTTTATGGTGTTTTGGTCATTCCGCGTAATGGTCGGGCTCGGCTTATTAATGATAGCGGCTGGAGTTTGGGGTTTATGGCTTCGCTACCGTAAAAACCTTTATGAGTCGAAAACATTCTTACGTTTTATGTTTTTAATGGCACCTTCTGGGCTGATAGCCATCCTTGCAGGTTGGTTTACAACAGAAATTGGCCGCCAGCCATGGGTTGTTTATGGGCTACAACGAACCTCTGATGCGGTCAGTGCACATGGTGAAATGCACATGAGCATCAGTTTAATCGCCTTTTTTGTCGTTTATGGCGGTGTTTTCGGGATTGGCTATATGTACATGATGAAATTAATTCGTAAAGGTATCGCGGAGGACGCAGCTCATGGGCATTGATTTACCTCTCATTTGGTTTGTCATCATCGTATTTAGTATGTTGATGTATATTGTCATGGATGGGTTCGATTTAGGCATTGGGATCCTTTACCCTGCGCTGAAAGACAGCCAAGACCGTGATCTGATGATGAACAGCGTTGCCCCAGTGTGGGATGGCAATGAAACTTGGTTGGTTTTAGGTGGAGCCGCTTTATTTGGTGCTTTTCCTCTCGCTTATGCGATTGTCCTTGATGCCCTGTCAATTCCATTAACTTTCATGTTATTGGCCTTGATTTTCCGTGGTGTTGCCTTTGAGTTTCGCTTTAGAGCGGATGAATCACACCGCCGCCATTGGGATCACGCCTTTATTTGGGGTTCAATTTTTGCCACCTTTGTTCAAGGAGTGGTCGTTGGTGCCTTTATCCAAGGCTTCCATGTAGAAAACCGTGTTTACATGGGGGGTTATTTCGATTGGTTCGCGCCTTTCCCACTATTTTGCGGATTTGGCCTTGTTGTGGCTTATGCACTATTAGCTTGTGGTTGGTTGATCATGAAAACTGAGGGCCACTTACGTAGCACGATGTATCGTGTTCTACGGCCATTAACATTACTGATGTTAGCGGTAATTACGGTGATCAGTCTCTGGACTCCGATGTTAAATGAGGCCGTTTTTGAGCGTTGGTTCTCTCTGCCAAACCTGTTCTTCTTTTTACCTGTTCCGTTACTGGTATTAGGCTGTACTTGGTTGATCCTAAAAAGTGCTAAGCGCCAACGATTCGATAGCGTGCCATTCTTAGCGGCTTTAATGTTGATTTTCCTTGGGTTTACTGGCCTAGGTATCAGTATCTGGCCAACGCTCATTCCACCCGCAGTCAGTTTCCGTGATGCCTCTGGCCCATCCGAAAGTTTAGGCTTTATGTTAGTCGGTGCGTTATTCATTATTCCTGTTATTTTGGTTTATACCTATTGGAGTTACTATGTCTTCAGAGGAAAAATTACCCCAGAACAAGGTTACCACTGATAACGTGGCAACCTCCCCTTGGTGGAAAAAACTCGGTTGGATGGCCATTATCTGGTTCGGAAGTGTATTGGCGCTATTTGCCTTCTCTTCCGTGTTTAAATTGATGATGACCGCAGCCGGAATGAAAGTGAAGTAATCTACCTTTCGATATGCCGTATGCTAAAAATCATACGGCATTTTTATTAAAATCAACAATTCATCACTGTAAATTGCCTCCCTACTGTTGAAAATCTCTCTTTATAAATATCCTCTTCCAATCACTCACTAGCGGTTGCAACTTACAAAGTTATTCATGATAATGATAATAATTACCATATAATAAAATTATCATTAATGAAGGAGATCGTCCGTGGCCACTGAACAACCCGTTGAAAAAAACATCTACCGCCCGGCTCCACCACAGCTCATTCAAGTCAAATCCATTACCGATATCAGCCCATCTATTCGCAGCATTACTTTCACCGGCGAAAGACTCAATACATACCCAACTGATTGTGAAGGTGGGCACCTGAAAATATTTTTAGCCCCTGATTTAATCAGCCAGCCCGCACTCCCTATCCTAAGTAAAGAAGGTCGTAGCTGGCCAGAAGACAAACCTCGTCCATTTGTTCGTACCTATACCGTCAGAGCCATCCGCCCTGAAGTTAGCGAGATAGATATTGAATTTGCTATGCATGATGGCACAACTGGCCCTGCATACCTATTTGCACGTGATGCAAAACCAGGAAATTGGATGGGGATTACCAATCCAGGTGGCCCAGACCCATTATTGCCTGCCAGACAACATTACTTCATGGCCGGTGATTCAAGTTCTCTACCCGCTATTGCCGCATTATTGGAAAAAATGCCAGCAAATGCCCAAGGTAAAGTCGTACTACGGTTAGATAGCCCAAAAGACGTGCGAGAACTGAAAAAACCTGAACAGGTTGACGTAATTTGGATCTGTGGTGATATCACCAAAACAGCTGAATTAATTAGCACGTTTAAGTCTTGGGACATTCCAAACAATGATTGCGCTTTTTGGATTGCGGGTGAAGACCAAATTATTCGTGATTTGCGTCGTTATATTCGTCGTGAAAAAGGTTTTGGTCGTGATGATATCTATGCAATTCCTTACTGGCGATATGGTTATGATGAGGAAGGTTATCACCATGAACGCCATGCCGTGATGGACAACCCTGACGACTAACTTCGGTTCAAATAGTTAGCTCGCTTATTGATTATAAACTCGACTAAGCGAGCTCCTATCTGCCTTCATCACGTTTTTAGTCATTACATTCCTCATCAATAAACTTCCTAAAATACTTTTCATTCTCACATTTGTTATGTTATAACATAATGGTTTTTATGGTCGTTATATTCACTACAAAAATAGGAAAACCACTGTGTACAAAATGGCAATTTTAAAAACCAGTCTTTATGTCGCATTAGCTCTCACTAGCTATACAGCAGCTGCTCATGGCTCACATAGTCACTCTCATCCACAATCAGAGAAAGCACTCCAAGCTTCAAAAGGGATTTTTGAAGATGCTGACGTCAAAGATAGGTCTCTTAGCGATTGGCAAGGCATCTGGGAATCGGTTAATCCATTACTATTAAATGGAAAGCTCGATGACGTTTTAGAAAGTAAAGCAAAGAAAAATAAAGATAAAACGGTTGAACAGTATCGTGAATATTATAAAAAAGGCTATGCCACCGATGTTGACAGCATTGGAATTGAAAATGATGTTATTGAGTTTACCCAAAACGGTGCCGTAAGCAGCTGTAAATATGACTACGCCGGTTACAAAATTCTTCATTACACTTCAGGGAAAAAAGGCGTCCGTTACTTGTTTGAATGCAAAGATGCTAACTCAAAAGCGCCCAAATTTATCCAGTTTAGTGACCATATTATTGAGCCACAGGCCTCGGGGCATTTCCACCTGTATATGGGAAACGAATCTCAGGAAAAATTATTAAGCCAACTAGAAAATTGGCCAACCTATTACCCATATACCCTCACAGATGAGCAAATCGTACATGAAATGCTCTACCACTAATCAATTGCCTCTATAAAGATTTAACCTATGCCCCGCGAACAAATCGCGGGGCATATCATTAATAACAAGACTAATTAATAGTTATAAGCCAATAAGGCTTTATGGCACAATTGTGATCTCACACAGTCCTCAATAGTAAAATTCACCATCGAAACCATTTCATCAGTGCTAAAACGTTGTAATGCATCGGCTAACCCTGAGGACACACCTTCAGGCAAATCACACTGGGTCACATCACCATTGACAATCACCGTCACATTTTCACCAAGCCGAGTTAAAAACATTTTCATTTGCGTGACAGTGACATTCTGCGCTTCATCTAATATCACGACGGCATTTTCAAATGTTCGACCTCGCATATAAGCAAATGGCGCGATTTCCACTTTAGCAATTTCGGGGCGCAAACAATATTGCAAAAAGGATGCGCCGAGCCTTTTCACCAATACGTCATAGACAGGACGAAAGTAAGGCGCAAACTTTTCTGACATATCACCCGGTAAAAAACCGAGATCTTCCTCCGCTTGAAGAACGGGCCTTGTCACAATAATCTTATTGATATCTTTATGAATTAACGCATCAGCTGCAAGTGCAGTGCTGATATAGGTTTTACCACATCCCGCTTCGCCATTCGCAAAAATTAATTGCTTATGTTTAATGGAATTAATATAGAGTTTTTGAGCTTCATTTCTGGGCAATATAGGGGATTCATCACGACGTTCTTTTGCCATACCGATAGCTTCAATGCCAGTAAATTCAGCAAATGATGCGACGTTATTGATATCAAAACGACCTGAGCGATCTTTGCGTGATGAACGTTTCATTTCACGACGTGCCTTTGTTGCAGCTTTCTGTCTACTCATAGTATTAACCCTTCCAGGTATCAGTGATGTCAATTCAAATGACGGACTATTCAAAACAGAGGTGAGCTCCCTTCAAGCTCAAAGTTAATATCAAACATCTATTATGTGGCTGTAACTCCATGCAATAACTCGGCTAATAAAAAAACCGGTTACCAATCTCACCATGGAAATTTCATGATGGAGTGGTAACCGGTTTTGTACTCGCGTGTATAAACACTTATTTCCCATTAGTTTCTCCTGTAACAGCGATACTTTTAAACTAATGAATCTATATGACAGTAATATGACAAGCAGCAATATTTTTAGTGCCTCAATGAGTCCATGTTTTTATTGCAGTTTTCATCTGCTTTAAATATAGCGTCATTTTTTTTGATAAAGCAACATTTTTCTAACAAAATTTTGGGCGTTTATTAAAATTTTTCGTTATCACACATAAAAATAAAAAAATAAAACCGCAATAATCAGTTAGTTAACTATTGCGGTTTTAAAGGATAATTAGCGTATTTTACAATTTCCCGCTAACTCAAAACCTGCGGCTTTAGCCGATTGTTCGTCAGTGAAGATGACGGCATTTTTATCAGCGATGGTATTGAAGCTAGCACAATGTGAAAAATGATATTTTTTAGAATTACGATTACCTTTAATTTCAACCGTATTTGGCACAATAGGTTTACTTTCTATTACTTGAGGCTGATTTAAAGGTAAAACTGGTGAAATATTAACACCATCTGCGCTATTTTTATGATTTAAACTCCATTTTTTCTCCCCTGTCACAAATGGGTTATGATGGCCCATCACCTTAGCGACTCGATTATCACGCTGGGTTTCCCAAGGGGTTGGAGGATATTTATTATCCCAAGCCATCAGTAACTGTTGTTGTTGACGTGACATAGATAAGTTATAGCGGTCATGCATATAGAAATATACTCGGGCTACTTGCCCTTTGGCCTCATCTCTTGGTTCAAAGACTTTTTGTTTAAAATCAACTCGACTGCGGCACATTCCGTATGGATATGGCGTATTAGCGGGTAATTGCCCAAAACTAAAATTGCTTCTATCACCATTCACCTCACCAATAGAAGGCGCTAAGTTATGCAGATCGGCTTCCATTTGGCCAAAAATAGGGTCACTAGACACACAGTTTTTTCGCCCACCTTGTTGCCAACATTGTCTTTGATGACCAAACACCCATGCAGGAACAATATGTTCCCATTCAATGCGTTCGGCTCGGTTCTGTTGTTTACGCACTTGATAACCACAAGAGGCTAAATCGACTTTTCCTCCGCTTTTTCCTGCCCATTCCCACTGGCACCCACAGTATATTGTTCCCTCACCTTGGTGATTTTGATCTGCATAAACCTGAGTTTTACTCAGTGCTTTGGCTTCAGTAAATGAACTTGGTGCAGAAAATGAAAAAGCAGAAAAAATAAATAATAGAATCGAAAAAACGAATTGATAATATTTGGACAAGCTAAATTGTTTCAAAATAACACCACTAATAAGAATATATTCGAAGAATTGAAATGAATGTGTTAGTTTTTCCTCTAACACATTAATGCATAAGAAGAAATATCACATATTCTAATCAAATAGTAGCATTAATGATATCAGCGATGACTCAATTTTATGGTTAACACCCACATCAGAATTTATGCAGCTTTAATAGAATATCTAACTCTTATTAGTAAAAGAAAAAAGTATGGCTTACGGATATAGCAAGAATACCAGCAAGCCATCCCTTAAAAATTACACGCTTGGTCTTTTGCGATATAACCATAAACCAGGTAAAGAAATACCAATAGACAAGGCTCCAACAATGAAAGACGCTTTTAAGAAATTAGTCACTAGAACCTCAACTAATTCAGGATCATAGCCAAATTGCGATATTTTAACGACTGAAATCATTGCAATATAGGCACTAATACCTGGAAACATTGGGATCACGGCAGCAACAGTAAACACTTTAGGATGAGCTAACCACCAGCGCGACCACTGAATACCGATAATACCGATTAAAATTGCTGCAAGAAAACTCGCCCACTCGATTTGCAGCCCTAGTGTCATCAATATCATTCTAAAGCCATAGCCAATAGCACCTAATAAAGCGCAATATTTCAATGCCCTAACAGGCACATTAAATACCATAGCAAACCCGACTGCTGGTATAGCCGCTAGTAGCATTTTCTCACATAAGGAGAACAGAAATTCTATGCCCATTCTTTTAAACCCCAGATTGTCATTGCTAATACAACCCCAATACAGGTAGCTAAAGTAAGGAGACTCGCCATTGTCCAACGCGCTAAACCTGTATTAACATGCCCTTTAAACATATCAGCGACTGCATTAATTAATGGGAAGCCCGGAACTAAAAGCAATACGCTGGCAGCCATAGAAATCGTTTCAGTGACTGCTAAATACGGTATTTTCAGTAATAATCCAGAGACCGTTGTCGCAACAAACGCCGTGATACAAAAATTAATCAATGGGTTCATTTGATGAGAAGTTAACACTTGTCGCACATACATTGCACAGCCACTGGCTAAAAATGTAATTAATGCACTTTCCCATCCCCCTCCATTCAACTTGCTGAAACAAGCACAAGATAAAGCCACCATCAAAACCATTAACCATCGAGGATATCGCAACGGTTTAATCGATGATAATTTCTTGTGTAATTGTTTTCGGTCTAGTAAATGATGTTCGACGAGAATGACCGCATGCTGGACTTCGGTGACAACATGCATATTAATACCACGGTCAATAATACGCCGTGTTGACGTTAGGCAGCGGCCATCAATTATGGTGGTTAAAACTAATGAGTTAGATGAGATTGCACTATCAACTTGATTTGCTCCAAGTGCAATGCCCAAACGGGTTGTCAATTGTTCAACGAGCATACTTTCAGCGCCATGTTGCAATAACAATAAGCCACACTCAATACATAGCCGAGTTACCTCACGTTGCTGATCAACAGGATCATTTTGGTCTATTTTTTGTTCATTCAATGCATGCTCTGCCATCTTGCCCCCAATATTGTGACAACCATTCAGATATCATCCTAAACATGTTAATCTTTATAAATATCATAAAGACAAATATCAGCTTAAATGATGATCTCTTTCAGGTAAATCTGTGATTGAGGTAACGTGATTTAAACTATTTGGTAAAATTTGTTATGTTATTTTCTTATTTGAAGACAAAGAGTAGGATTAGCCATTCATGAGTAGCACGCTTACAGCTAAAACCCCAAAAGGCCGACGTCGTCATCAGGCTTTGATCACTGCCGCAACTGAAATTTTTCTGCAATATGGGTTTGAAGGTGCAACTCTGGATATGATTATTGAACGTGCTGGAGGCTCTCGAACGACTTTATATAAAAATTTTGGTGATAAAGAAGGGTTATTTGCCGCTGTTATTGCATCTATGATTGATGATATTTTTCAAGAACCTAACGAAAAAACACCCTCACTAAATACGATTGAGTCCATACTTTCTTTTTATGGTTCTCGATTTTTATTGAATGTTCTTAAACCTGAATCTATCGGGTTATACCGGTTAATTTTAGGTGAATACAACCGTTTCCCTGAAATAACCCATGCATTTTTTGAGCAAGGCCCTGTAAAAAGCTATCGCTTGTTAACACAGAAATTGGCTTTACTTCCTGATGTTAAAGTAAATGAAACAACATTATTAAGTATTTCTTCACGCTACCTAGAAATGCTAAAAGCGGATGTGTTTATCACCACTTTTTGTGTTGCCGATTTCAAACCCAGCGATGAATTTATTCAACAGCAAATTGCTATGTCCGTCGATATCATCGCCAGTTATATCCGTAAAATCAGTAAAACCACAATCGACTAAGCTAAAACTGATTGGGCTTGCTCTTTTGCAGCTATTGCATCCATTGCGATTAAAACTTGAGGGCCATACAACGCAGACAACATGGGAGCCATGCGTTCCATCTCCTCTTTATCTCGGCCATCAGGTTGTAGCGTAACAACTAGAGCGCGACAATGCTGTTCCATTGCTTCTTTTGCATCTTTCAACCAACGACGCACATATTTCATACTTTGCATATCTTCTGATGATGGTTTTTCTTTTTTAACCACTGGAGGATATATCAATACAAATTCATTTCTTCTCGCCAATAACATATCCATTTCCTCTAACCATAAACGTGTTTCATCCATAGTTGATGGAAATATATTCATCTCGCAGATTGGCCAATTTTCTGTTTTTATCATATTTTTACTCATCACAATCATCTCTGTTGTCATCATTAATTAAAGTGTACTTGAATGTACACTTTTGTATCATCCATAGTCAATAATGATTATCATTTGTATTTTGCAAATTATGCTATTTCTGACAGTGACTAACAGGAATATTCTCAATATGCAGAAAAAGTTTATTAGTTAAAAACATTCACGTGTTCGAGTGGTGCGTTTTTGAATATGGAATGTTATTCTGACGATATTATGAATTTTAAAAGCGAAAATACGATGAAAAAAACTCTTCCAATTGCGTTTAGCCTTTTAATGGCTTTCACTGCATTTAATGCAAATGCAGGTGCAACCTGTGATACTTATTTCAAAGAAATGAATGACCTTGTTAAGCAAGCTGAAGAACAATATAAAGATGAAGCCAATGCAGGTGAACAAATTGCATTAATGAAGTCACAATTAGAGGAAGCGAAAAAAGCCCTTGCTAGCTACCCAGATGATGCACAAGAGCAAGCTTGCAGCCAAGCACTTAAAGCAATTGAGCAAGCCAAAGAAGCGGTAAAAACACCCTAGAATTGTTCGCTTTTAATAGACAAAAAAATAGCCTGCTCAGCAGGCTATTTTATTTACCGAACCACGAGAACCGAGATCTTCGCATAGGAAACAATCCCAGAAGCATTTGAACCTAATAAATGGGTTGAAATACTTGGATTGCGTGAGCCGATAACAATAAGGTCAGCATCAATAGCCTCAGCTTCTGATAAAACTTTATCTCTTGGTGAACCAAACTCCACCTTATAAGAGATTTTATCTGACGGATAATCAATCTTTTCAATAATTTCTTTTAGCTGCTCTTCAGAGCGCTCAAGTGCTTTTTTAGCAAATGAAGACAGTAAATCATAATGATAACTATAACTCATTGAAAATCTTGAAACATCTGGAACTGAGTGAAATAAGTGAATTTTCGCATCTGAAATTTTTGCTAAATAAATAGCATGTTTTAATGCGTTATCTGTTAGTACATCTTCAGATATATCCACGGGAACCAAAATTGTTTGATACATATGATGCCCCTTATTAATTATGTTGACGTTTTTATTCAAGTTATATTGTTGCGTATTTTTACAACTTGGTTATTAGGCGTAGCGGGTGAATATTTTCCTTTTTAGTCTTTAGAAGTATAGCCTTACTGCACTAAAAAAGCTGTGAAGCCCCTTACTATTACAACAAAAAATTATTCTTCTAAATGCCATTTATGCAAAATACGATGAATAAAAGGAGTTACAATTAATCCAATACTGATAATAAAAACACTTTGTAAAAATAAACCATAAATAGCGATAAAGAAACGGCCTCCCCGTGTAATTGGAGCCGGCTCAATAGCTTGCCCACTCAACATAGACAACGCATTAAGCATTGACTCAACAGCTGAATGGCCTTCAATAAAATAAAAACCGATTATACCGGGTAATAACCCAAGAAAAAAAATCAAAAGCCCGAGTAAATAAAAACGTAAAACTCTCAGAACAAAGTGTTCAACACGCAGTAATTCTTGTGAAAACTTTTCCATACTGACTCAAATTCACCTTGTTATAAGTAAGATCAATTAACTTGAGTGCTAAAACTGATTGAATTGGCAATACAAATAATGAAATAAAAAAGAACCTACCCATTGAGCAGGCTCTTCTCTAATTATTAACGTACAACCAGCACTGATGTTTCAGCGTAACGTACTATACCCGCCGCTGTTGACCCTAAAAGATGAGTTGTAATATTTGGGCGACGAGAGCCAATGACAATAATATCGGCATTAATGTCTTTTGCTGTATTAATCACTTCATCTCGTGGAGAACCAAACGTTATAGTATAACTAACGTCATCATGAGGTAAATCAATTGAATCCATTAACATTTTCATGTCTTCTTCCGCTTTCACCGTCGCACGGTCTTTTATTTCCATGTAACCTAAAGCATACGCATTAATAATTGCTGAAGAAATTGGCAAAACATGAATAAGATGAATTTTAGCACTAGATTGCTTTGCAAGATTAACAGCATGACGAACGGCTTTACTGGTTAATTCATCTTCCGTTAAATCGATAGGGACCAGAATCGTTTTATACATAACCCCTCCTAAAATAGTTAAAATGAAGTTCTACAACAAAATTATAAACAATTACTAATAAATGTCTCTTATCCACAAAGATAAATGAGATCTCTAACTACAAATAAAGGCAGACTATTCTCTTAGCCATGGCGTCACAGTTAAACCAATTAACATGCCTTCAGGGCTTAATAACCTTGTTACGGTTTGCCCCCAAGGCTCCATGCGATTATTAACTAATAAGACATAGCCTTCTTTCAGACAAATATCCGTGATCTTTTCGATGTCTGAAACCTCAAACTCCATCCAACTTTGCGGAGTGAGTATATTTTCAGGCCACTCATTTTGACTAAAACACGATTGGGCAGCTTGCTCTATAGGCCAAAGTGCAAAATGTTTAACACCTTCTAGCCCATCTTGCTCACAAGTTAAATATTGGCTTCCTTCTTCTATTGGCTTCAAAGGTAACTTTAACAACTCAAGATAAAAAGAATGACTTTTTTTGTAATCTGTCACTATCGGCCCAAACCCTGCAACAAATAATACATCAGAGCTATCTTGGAAAGGTATCATCCTGTGTTCCTATAAAGTGATGAGCTACTAAAATTTTACCGTTTAATAAAATCGATAATTACTTTTACAAAATAAGATAATTAACCACTGACTTTATTCATTGTAGAGATCATTTTTTCAACCATTCTTTGAGCCTTCAAGCCCTCTTCTCCACTGATCAAAGGTTGAGTTTGGTTTGAAACAGAATCAATAAAATGCCGAATTGCACCATCAAAACCGCGTTGAACCAAAATGGAGTCCCAATTAGCTGGCTTTTTCTCGCTGATCCCAACGGCATTTTCGCTCCACCAATGGTTCATATTGGTTATTTGATAAATACTGTCCTCAGCAATGACAACAAGTTGCTCTTGTTGGCTTCCGGCTTTGCGATGCATCGATGTTGTTAGCCAACATTGGCCAGCTTGCATATGGTGCTCGGCATAAAACAATTCATCAGTATTTGTTTTGTGAATGCTACCACTGATCAGTTTTGCATTACTTTGTGCAATCCACATTATAGTATCAATGACATGCAAATAATCATCTAATAACGTAAACCTGAAGTCATTCGGCCCTACGCTATCCATACGGTGTTTATCCATACGAATAGACGCTATATTTTTAATATCTTGTTTAATTGCCAAATAAAACGGCGAGAAACGGCGGTTAAATCCAACCATTAACATTTTTTGACGTCGCGCTGCTAACTGAATTAATTGCTCCGATTGTTCAATTAACTCAGTCAATGGCTTATCAACATAGACATGAACGTCAGCCTCTAATAGCAGCTTGATTACCTCAAAATGGCTTTTGGTCGCACTGTGAACAAAAATAGCATCACATTGATGTGCTAGTGCGTTAATACTGCTAAACAGGGGCATTCGATAACTATCACACACCAATTTTGCCTTTGATTGATTTGGAGAAAAAGCACCAACCAACTCCCAGTTTTCCTCTTTAGTTAAAATTGGTAAATACGCTTTTTGTGCAATAGAACCTAAACCAACTACACCCACCTTTAATTTTCGCATCGTAAACACGCCTGTTAATGGTTAATCTCTGCAAGAATAATCTCATTAATATCAATTAAAAAAATTTTTTTTGTTAAAAAAACAATTTTGATGAGAAATAAATACACAATAGATTGTTTTATATAAACAAAAAATGAAAATAAACAGGGAGAGTGAATAAGTAACTGCATAAAAAAAAGGGTTGATTTCTTAAATGAGAATGGTTATCTTTTACCTCGTGAATACTTGAGTAAATCACTCAAGTTTATCACAAACGACATTGCTCACATTGCTTCCAGTTTAGCAGGCCAACTTCATATGTTGGCCTTTTTTTTATTTAAAATAATCTATTATTTTCTGCGTATTGCACTACTAAAACTCCATGATTTCAAATGCCCAACATATGCTAGGCGTTGAGTGGGCATGAAAGTCGGCACATCACCGGTTCGCATATGCAATATATCCGCAGGTGTTATCCACGATGAATTACCTTCAAATAAGGGAATACCCGCATACTTATAAGCATCTAGGACAAACTGCGAACAAAAGAAACCATTAGCTTGGTCCACATCATCGCCTAACTGAACTTTAGCTAAGGTTTTTAAGCAAAAATTACGTATCGTTTCACCAATTAACGGAAGTTCACATACTCTTTTAGTGATCATCCAAGGAGCAATCATCACAATGCCTTTATAGTTATACTTGTTTCCATTATTTTGAACTGAAAATTCGCGTAATTTTTCTGCATGTAATGATGTTAAGCCTGCTTGTCTCAATACCACCATGTTATTAGAATCTTTCACTGCTTGGTCTAAGGTAATGATCCTAACGCCACTTCCCACAGATTCAGCAACTTCGCCCAAGCCTAGATAAATAGATGCATGGCTTACTCCGCTAATACTAAATAACCGAATTCCCCATGAATTTAACCCTGTAGCAGACGATAAAAGAATATCTCCGGGCAACATATCAGAAACTGCCAACGGTTCAACGGAATCCTCAATAGGAACCGTATTTGCGTGTTGAATATTAAATTTTAAGCGATTAGTTTCTTCATCTGATTTAAATTGAGTAGAACACCCTGAAAGAGAAAAACAAAATAAAAATAGTAGGCAACAATAAAATTTCATTCTACAACACCCAATAGTGATCTTTCTTTTTAGTTTTTAATTAATGCAGATAATATCCTTTAATCTATTTTATGACTACCGTTTATTTTTATAATAAGAGGCTCTGAATGTTACGCGTAGGAATGGTGTATATTGAAGTGAGTTAATGTAAGTTAATAAGAAAAATCCAATTTTAATTAAATAGCATCAACCCCCTAGTGAATACTAGAGGGTTACATTCATTCAATTAACTAATAACATATTCTGGGTAAAAAACAGTTACTGAATGATATGTTTTCTTTTCTGTCGCTTTATTCTTTTGTACTGCAACTGCGGCATTATCTTTAGAACTTAGCGAAACACGTATGTTTTTCTTAGAACGACTTAATTTATAAGGCATACCTAACAAACGACGTGCATTATTATTACTAACCATTATCGACTCCTTAAACTACTAAATTAAAAATTCATTAAAAAAATGAACATCAAAAAACATAGTCATCGTTGACCACAAAGGCTTTTTTGTTTCATAATAATAACAAAACAAAGTGTAACTTAATCAGTATAACACTAAACTAGTAATATATAATCCAGTTTTATTTATTAGTTCCCAATAGTTACTATATATTTTACGTTAAAATTATATTCGGTTTGCTTGAAAGGCTATTTTAATAAAAAACATGTTATTGGGTTATTTCATGCGACTAAGCAGAGGTGTAAATGTTAAAAATATTAGGCCGCACTTCGTCAATTAATGTCCGAAAAGTATTATGGACTGCACATGAGCTTGATCTTAAATTTATTCATGAAGATCACTGGGGAAATCATGAGAATTTAATTCAAGTCGATTTTTTAAAATTAAACCCCAATGCGCTTATTCCAGTCCTTGTTCATGAACAAGGCTCATTATGGGAGAGCAACACAATTTGTCGGTATCTAGTGGCAAAATCCCAACGGACGGATTTATTACCCGAAGAGCCACTTGCTAGGGCTGAAATAGAAAAATGGATGGATTGGCAAATCTCAGAGCTCAACCCAGCATGGCGAGCTGCATTTATGGCACTAGTAAGACAGGATTCTTTTTTTCTACAACAACCTGAAATCGTGGAAAAAAGCATCCATTTATGGAATGAAAAAATGCAAATAATTGAATCTGTGTTATCAAAAAATCAGCCCCAAAAAAATCATCAGAACTATCTCTATGGAAACCATTTTTCTCTAGCGGATATCGTTATCACATTATCAATCCAACGTTGGCTATTAACCCCGATAAAACGCCCTAACACACCATTTTTACTTGACTATTATAAAAAAATGATAAATCGCCCTGCAGCATTAAAATGTATAAACCAACAGACCGCATAACAAATAACCTAAAAGCGTGTGCTACAAAATTTTAGCACACGTAGTTCCTTATTCGAGCGGTGAAGCAGGACTTGAGCACTTATCTTTCCAAATTTGGTTAACCTGTTCAGGCAATAATATTTCATGTCCTCCGTCAATAAACGGAATAGAAATATCCATGCGGCCTTCATCATTGGTATAAGATTTAACAATAAAACGCTTAAATCCGTCAGGCTTATCATTTTTATATCGATACACCTCCCCACAAACATAACCAACCTTACCATTATCCGCAGTGTAGCGAGAAAAATGATATTCAATATTTCTAAATTTTGCTGCTTGTGGGTACGCTAAAACATCATAAACATTCTTTTTTACTTGCTCAACTAAACTCAATTGAGTTGGTTTCATATATAGTGCCCCTAACAGAAATGCAGCACCAAAAATAAGTATCGCAATGATTACTTTAAAAAAATTCATTTTTATTCTCGCCATATATGACCAAATTTATTGAAATAATGTTCATTATGATGATAACCAGATATCAATTAAAATCCATCTTTAAAACGTAAATATTCTTATATTTATCATTTTGTTATTTAAATAAGTTCAACATTAAAACCTTATTGTGTGTAATGTTAAGTTGAGTTTAATATTACAACTGTTTTTTACTCTTAATCCCCTAGAAAATTTCCCGTTTCTATTGTGATCCTCTGTAAACAATCAGTATAGTAAGAAAATAATAACACTACATGATAATAGGAAGTTGAAAAATGAAAACAATAGGCCTCATTGGCGGTATGAGCTGGGAATCTACATTACTATACTACCAACAACTTAATGAAGGAGTGAAACAGCAGTTAGGTGGCCTACATTCTGCTAAAATTGTTTTATATAGCGTCGATTTCGCTGAAATAGAACAGTATCAGTCCAATGGGCAATGGGATTTGGCAGCACAATGTTTAGCAGATGCAGGAGAGAGTTTAAAGCTTGCAGGCGCTGATTTTCTGGTTCTTTGCACCAATACTATGCATAAAGTAGCACCACTAATTGAATCTCAAACCGGTCTTCCATTATTACATATAGCTGATGCAACAGGTGAACGGATAACACAGTCAGGCATAAAAACAATTGGACTCTTAGGAACTGCGTTTACGATGGAGCAGCCCTTCTATAAACAAAGGTTGATTGATAAGTTTAATTTGGATGTTCTAGTACCTAGCGCCCAAGATAGAAAAATAATTCATAATATTATTTATAATGAACTATGCTTAGGAAAAATAAACAAAGAATCTAAAAAGGAATATCAACGTATAATGACATCTCTGGTAGAAAAAGGTGCTGAAGGTATCATTTTAGGATGCACTGAAATAACATTACTTGTTAATCAACATGATACTACAGTAAACATATTTGATACCACCGCCATTCATGCACAAAAAACAATTGAAGTTGCGCTATCTGCTTAATCATTATTATCTAATAACAGACGCTGTCTTCAATAATTATTGTTAAGATAGTTTCTGTTAAATAATGGTAGCAAAATTGACATATCATCTAGTTAAAAATCACATTTTGCACTATTAAATAGAATTTAATATTAGCCAATTCTCACCTTTTGATTATAAAATACAATAATGCTATTTTTTATCGTTTATTGCACTAACTCTATTCTTATAAGAGTTAGTTTAACTTAACCACCTTAGATTTGTTTTTTATTAAATTTACAGATTATTACCCATTGAATATTAATTCTCATCTAAGATAATAAAAAAATTAAGATTAAATTTTTGACAGGTTATTATGTATAAATATAATGTTGGTAATGTTGTATTAGGCGGATTTATTAAACAAAAACGTATAGAACGTCAAATTACGACAAAAAAAATGGCTGAACTAATATCTATTTCTGAAAAATCATACATAAAATATGAAGATGGAACTCTTTCAATATTTATTGACCACCTTGTAATGCTATCTAAAATACTCAATATAGATGTCAAAACATTATTTGATATCTACGTCAACGCACAACCATGAGCCTGAATATATTGTACTATCACAAAAATTTTGCTTTATATTGAAAGGGTTAAATATAGGACTTAGACAAGAGTTATCACCAGCAATTAACGTTGTATAAAGATAATCTCAGTTTGCATCCTCAATCACAGCAAATTGAGAATGTATTCTATGTGTCATATTTACCTTGGGTTTCATTTGACAGTTTTAATCTAAATATTGCAGATATTACTAATGTCTTTACCCCTATATTTACTATGGGAAAATACTATAATGACAACAATAAAACATGGCTGCCTCTAGCAGTACAGGTACATCATGCTTGTTTGCGATGGCTTCCATGTTGGTAAATTTTTAACTGAATTACAAAAATTATGTGATAAGCTAGCTCATTAGTACCATAAATTACTCACCGTTATGAAGGAAGCTAGCCCTTCCTTCATTTGTCGTGGGTTAATCTCGTTATAATGGCACTCTCAGTATTTTTAATTCAAAAATAATAAGCTCATATAAATGACATCCCCAATAGTACCACTTTGAAAAAAATATTCCGTTGGCATAATTACCATTTTAATAGTACTGGTCAGTAAAGAAGAAACCAATTCAATAGGGTCAGTTGCAGGCATATTTCCTCCATATTTTGTTATACCTTAAGTTCTCAGTAGTGCTTATGCAATAAGATAAAGGCTATAAAGAAGATGCCATACCTCAACAGATTATCACCTCTTTTAACGAACTGGTATCACTCTCCCCTCAGGTTCTGCTATTATAAACCCCTTTTTATAGATCTCGCTGATTAGGCTTTAAGCATAGAAGAATCATAATTTAAAAGCCGAAAGTACGATTATTCATCAGCAACATAAACCCCAGTAGCAGAACAATATAGAATGACGACCAATAAAGAACAGTACAATATCGACAAAAGAAATATAATTATTTAAAAACAGACAGTTACATTAAAGCAAATCATTATTCAAACGCAATTCTTATACATTATTTGATATTCTATAAAAGTCATTTAACCTATAATTTGAACTTCAAAATATTGGAAATTTTATGAATGTCACTCAGTTTTTTTATTAGCTCTAAATTGTATCAATGATAATCGGGAACCATCACATCCAGAATTTATGTATTTTATAGAACAAATATTGCTGGATTCATTTCTATAGATGAATTTATGGAGAGATTTATTGGTTTATCAGTTCGCTGTGATTCGTCAAAGCAAAATAAAGCATTTGCTATCAAACTTATCGAAATATATTTGTACACATCAGCAAATAAACTGATATCGGTAAAAGGTATGCCTACTTAATAGTGGGCTACTAAAGCTGTTCTTAATAATGAGGAAAGAATAACTAAATTATTTAATAATCTACTCTGCTAAAACTCACGCATTACTTCGTAAAAAAATTCTTTAATATCAACATGTAAAACCTTCAGAGCTGATACTAATGTATCTATATCACTTTTATTTATTCCTCATTCATAACGATATAACTGCTGTGCGCTTTTACACCCTATCAATTGAGTAAATTCAACAGTAGTAAATCTAGCATCACGCCTCAGACCTTTAATCTTACATCCAATCAATGTTGATACTAAGCTACCAGAATTCATACGTTGACACTCCATTTTTATAATCTGAAATAATCTATTACTCTCTCAAACTTCTGGATTATTCACTTCTCCAACTTTTCAAATCATTTATAGATAATCTATAAATGATAGTTGTAATTTGAAGTTCCTTATAACTCTATTGACTTTGCTAATATTTCTTATTAGTTATAGGTAATAGACTTATTTCAATAGGCATTACCACTAGAAAATGAAGAGGAATATTTATGAATAAGTTTCTAATATCTGCTTGTATGATTGCATCAAGTGCCATGTCCTTTAATGCATTAGCCGCAGATAAAATGACCTCAACTCCAGAAAATATGACATGTAAAGAGTATATGGACTTAAACCATAAAAGCTGGGCTCCAGTTGCCTTATGGGTAACATCACAAGATACTCAGTTTAAAAGTGGGAACTGGGTGGCATTATCTGAACAGAGCGTTGCGGAAGCTCCTTTAATACTTGAATTTTGTAAGAAAAAACCTGAAGGCACCCTTCAAGATTATCTTGCTAGCAAAAAGTAGATTGCTTTAATTTCTAGAGCCGCTTTTATGCAGCTTATTAATACTGATGTGAAAATGCTAAAATAATATGGCGTACCTCATAAGGTTTAGTATATGGTATGATTTCAGTTCCCCTTCTGACTATAGAAAAACATACATTAATTAGCTGTAACTCACTAACTTTCTTATAGTGAGATTTAGATTAAAAAAATGTAATCAAGCTGTAAGGCTAACCATTAGCTTCTATTGATAAAGTATCCTTAATATATCAATAGAGGATATCCAAATGAAAAAAAAACTACTTTTAGTATTCATTCCTTTTATTTTAACTCCAGCAGCTTCAATAGCGTCAAATAATATTTTAAGTGTTCATATTCTTAATCAGCAAACAGGAAAGCCAGCCCCTAATGTTGAGGTTACATTAGAGAAAAAACAGGGAAACAATTGGGTACTCATAAATACAGAAAAAACAAGTAATGATGGCAGAATTAAATCTATCTTACCTGACAGCCCTGAGAAGCCTTCTATAGGAGACTATAGAGTGATTTTTAAAACTGGTGAGTATTTTAAGCAACAAGGTAAACACAGTTTTTTCCCTGAAATCCCCGTTGAATTTCAAATAGATAATTTAGATGAACATTACCATATCCCCTTGCTTTTAAGCCAATATGGTTATTCAACATATAGAGGGAATTAACCCTTTTCAGCTTATAAACCAATGCAGTATCAATCAGGTATTGATACTGCATTCGCATAATATAATTACAAGTAACTATCTCGTATTATTTCCGCATTTTTTGCAATAGATGTTTTCTCCAAAAAATTAGCAATAACAAAAATATACCTACAGCTATTAGCATACTTATTGAAAAATGAGTTGGTAGTGAAAGAACTAGCTTACTAATAAAATATCCTGCAGAAACTATCAAAGCTCCCCAAATTGCGCCACCGATAATATTTAATATAAAAAATTTAAATGGAATTACATCACTAGCACCGATAATAATAGGTCCTATTGTCCTTAACCCATAAGCAAAGCGAATACCTATAACAACCCAATTCTCACTTTTTTGAATATATTCTTGCGCATATACTATTTTATCTTTTTT